>JAGTUZ010000048.1 GCA_018224415.1 Bacteroidota bacterium
GGCCTGGCTGTTCGAACGCCTCGCGCGTTGGATCGGCACCAAGCGCAGCATACTGCTGTCCCTCGTCGTGTATATCCTGATCACGATGTACGCCTATGGTCCCCTCGAAACAAAAACGGACTTCACCATCATGGCCGCCGTCACCGCCATGGTGCTCGTCGGCAGCCAGGCGCTGAGCCGCGCGGCCTTCTCCCGCATGATTCCCGCGGGACGCGAGGCCGAGTACTTTGGCATCTACGAAATCAGCGAGCGCGGCACGAGCTGGCTCAGTCCCCTCTTCTTCGGCCTCGCCCTGCAATATACCGGCAGCTACCGCGTGGCCGTGCTCTCCCTCGCCGCCTACTTCGTCGTGGGCTTCCTGCTGTTGCTGCTCGTGAAATTCCGGAAGGCCGAGGAGGAGGCGCGGGGGGAATTCACCACCACACCTGCAACGACACCGCCACGGAGTTGAGCCGTATTCCTGTGACGATGGACTGTCCGCTCCGCTCACCACTGTGCATGTCGTATGAACGCCAATTCTCAACCGTGTACCCGGACGGCACGAATTGCAAGAGATGACGCACTCCGATGCTCATCTTCCGCAGCGCGATGTCGAAACCAAAGTCGCCGTACATGTAGTGTCCCGGCCTGCTTCCGTGCTGGTACAGCACCGTCGAACTTCCATACGAATCACCCCAATTCGACCTGCCGTAGGTCGTGGTATGAAGTTTCTCACCCATCACCATGCCACGAATGCCCGCACCGAGACGCAGCCAGTGTACCTGCAGGAATCCCCGGATCCCGGCGCTGCCGAAGTCCCGGTACCCGGTAACGCCGGTAACGATGGCGTCCATCCCCAGACGGATACGCTCGGGCTCGAGGTCTGTCAGAGGCAGCACGTATCCTGCCGAGGCGCCCGTACGGAATCCCATGTTCTGGGTCTGGCTCAGCCAGAGCTGTTCGACACCGACCCAGAAACCCGAGGGCATGGTCGTTTCGTCCGCACGAGGAACGCGCCAGAGGGGCAGGGGATCGGAGCCCGACAACAGGAGCTCCCCCGCGGACGTATCGATTTTCGCCAGGATTTCCGGTGGCAGGCCCGGGCGGAGCAGCTGCGCGTCGCGCAAGGGACTTCCGTGGCGGGTCACCGTCACGTCTGCATCGTCGGATGAGCCCGTCCGGTATTCCGTCACAATCGGGTCGGGAGTCCAAAACCCAAGCGCCCCGATACCGACGAAGAAAACGCGACCGAGGTTCGTGAAGAAGTTCGCGATGCCGTCAACATCCTTCCTGTGCCGGTCATCGGCGCCGGCCAGCAGGTTCGCTACGACCAACGCCGTGTACATCCCCGCCCATCCCAGCTCCGTCATGCGCTTGTCCGGCACGCGTATGCTGCCGATTTCGTCCCATCGCGGCGCGTGCAGGTGTGTGGGGATGTCAGTCTCCGCATAGGAAGCAGAATCCTGCCAGAGTAGCAGCCGCCTGTTCGTCATCCCGAGGATGCGTCCGCGAAGCGATCCGCCATCGCTGAGTGTGACATGCACCAGGTTCTCCCCGTCATCCCGACTCCATCCCGGCCACCATGGCGGCAGTACTTTTCGCTCATACAACTCCAGCATGCCGCGGTGGAGGTGACCCGGAACCTTCTCCGATGTGGAGAAGAACATCGGGGAATCACCTTGGCGCAGGGTCTCGAAATGGTCGAGGTACCACCACAGCGCCAGCGCCGCGCTGTCCGATACGAGAATGCTCCCCCACGTGGGGTCGTGGCGCTGGAACAGGATGGAATCCGTCGCCGTCCGCCAGACGCGGATTCGCGCAGGGCGCACGGTGGCCTCGCCATATCCCGTCCATTCCGGAAACAGCAGAAAATACTCCGACTCCGACGCCTCGAACACTTCCCCCACCCGCGGCAGCATGTACGGACGCAGGTCTCCCTGCGCCCGCAATGCCGGCGCCAGAAGGACGAAAAGGACAGGCAGGACCGATATGTGGAATATTATCCTTCTCATTGCTGTGCTCATGGTCAACTGACACATGCGACAAGGAAACGTTACTTCCTCTCCGCCTACCCGCCTGCCCGCTTATCCGCCTCTCCGCCCCCTACATCGTCCCCCGGAAATCGACGCTCAGCTTGCTCTGAAAGGTCTCGACCTGTGCGAAGGCCCGCCGCAGCGCGGCGAGGTCGATGTCGCTGAGCGACGGCGTGGCGATCACGTTGCCGGGCGTCCTGTTCGCCGCGATGGCGCGCGCCTGCTCGCGGAAACGCAGCGCGAGCAGCAGGTCGTAGGCCTGCGTGATGTCACGGAAACCCGCTGCGGAGAAGACGCCGCGGTCGTGCAGCTGCGAGAGCCGTTCGGTTGTTCCGGTGGCGGACACCCGGTGCCGCAGTGAGTAGACGCGGGCGAGATCGACAACCGGGATCATGGCCGCTTTCACATCCATGCTTTCCGCGGGCTTGAATTGCCACGTGGGCGGTTTGTTGCGAAGTGCATTCTGGGCGAGATACGCGAAAAAGGAATGGTAGCCGGACGCGGTGTCGAACACGTGCTCGCGCAGCCGCGCACCAAGGGAGGCGTCGCCGTGAATGCAGCGGAAATCGAAAAAGATGCTGATGTCGAGAAGGTCCCGCGGATCGGATGTTGTGATCCAGTCTGTGAAATACCGCTTCCAGTCGGCGAGCGGACGGCACCACTTCGGATTCATCGCCATGATTCCGCCGGGACAATACGGGTAGCCGGCCTCGTTCAACGAACGACAGACATGTTCGCCGAGCTGCAGGAACCAGGAGGCAGCGAATTCCGCGTCGGCACCTTCGACGTCGTCATACAGGATGGCATTGTCCTGATCAGTGGCCAGCGTCTGCTCGCGGCGCCCTTCGCTTCCGAGGACGAGAAACGTGAACGCGCAGGGCGGCGCCCCGAGTGCTTCGAGGGCGAGTCCGAGCGCGCGACGCACTGCGGCGTCGTTGATCGCGGTCAACGTATGCGTGATGTGGCGCATGCCCGCGCCGCTGTCGATCAGCGTTGCGACGGCGTGCACGAGCTGCCGGCGTTCGTGACCGATTTCCGCTGCGGAACCTGCCTGATGCAACTGGCGAAGGAAGCCGTGGTAGGAATGCAGCGCCGAACGGTGGATGTCAGCGATCGCCACCACGCCGCGCACTTCCCCCGTCGGGGCGTGCACGGCCAACAAGTCCGTCTGCATCGCGTCAAGCAGCGTCAGCGCTTCATGGACGCTGGCGCTTTCCGGAAGGCGCAGCAGTGGCGCGCGCATGATCTCATGCGCGAGCAGGTCTTCCGCCCGCTCGCGCCGCACAAGGGCGTTGCGTATTTCGTCCCGCCCCACGATGCCGATCATTGCCCCTGCGTCGTCGCGCAGCAGCACCGCGTCGCTGTCGGCACGTGCCATCAGCCGCAGGATGCCGGACAGCGGATAGCGGGTTCCGCAGATCGGAACCTCCCGCATCAGCGCTCCGACAGGCTGGGCGAGAAACAGCAGCGGCGCCTGCATGTCGGAAAGAAGCCGGCGTTTCCGCTCCTCGTCGTCCCGCTCGTCGCTGCGATCCTCTGCAAGTATGTCGCAGTAGCGCGGCGTGCCGTCTTCATCCCGTACCAGGGCGACGGACAGTGTAAGCGCGAGGGCCTGGCCGTCGCTGCGACGCAGCCGCTCGATGCGCTGTGACATCATGCCCGTGCGAAGCAGTTCCGCAGCGAAGGCGTCGAAGTCCTTGCGTTCTTCGAAGAATTCGGCGAAGTCGACGCCGAGCATTTCGGTGACGGAGCCTCGTCCGAAGAGCATGGCCGTGGCAGCGTTGCATTCGAGCACCGGCAGGCCACCGGAGGCGTCGGTCCGAAATACCGCGAGCGGCAGCTGCTTGGTCAGCGAAAGGAATTTCTCCCGGGTCTCGTCCAGCTCGTCGGCCAGGGCCTTGTGCGCGGCGATGTCGCGGATGATCACCACGCGGCCAGTCCTGCCGAGCACCTGCACCGTCGATACCGACAGCAGCACGTCGATCCCGCTTCCGTCCCGGCGCTGCAGCCGCGTTTCAATCTGTGTTTCTCCGTCCCCGTCCGCCTGTGCATGGAGGTCCTCGGACGAAAGATCGGGAAAGAGTCCTGTCCAGTCCGGCGCCGCGTCCCCCACTTCCGAGTACCCGGCGAGCGCGAGAAGCGAAGCGTTCATGTACGGTTCCGCGCCCTCCGTGAGCATCAGCAATCCCTCCGTGCTCGCCTCGACCAGGGCTTCGTATTTCTCCTTCGCCTCGCGCAGTTCGTGCTCCGCCTGCTGTCTCCGGCGTTCCGCCCGCAGGTTCTGCATGACGATGAACGCCAGCAGCAGGGAGATCGTGACGGTGATCCAAAGGGAGATGCTGACCACGTCGCCCTCGAGGGTCTCGATCTGGTCACGGACGTCTTCGAGATAAATGCCCGTGCCGATGATCCAGCCCCAGGGTTCGAATTGCCGGACATAGGAGAGCTTCGGAACGACGCGGGTCGAGTCGTCCTTCCACTGCCATGTGTAATCAACGAACCCTTCCCCGTCGTCACGCACGGCCGCGACCATCTCGACGAAGAGGCGCTTGCCGTGGGAATCGGTAAAATCGGATAGATCTGTCCCATTGAGATCGTCGCGGAAGGGATGCACGACCATGAAGGGACGCTCGTCGGTGATCCAGAAGTAATCCTTCCCCTCCTCGCCGTACCGGAGGTGCCCCACCTGCGCCACGGCCGCGGCCTGCGCCTCCGCCTCGCTCATACGTCCGTCGCGCTGTTCTGTGTGATAGCGCTCGAGCACATGCCAGGCCGAGGTCGTCAGCTCGCGGATCATCTCCCGCTTGCGCCCGAGGATGATGTCCTCGAACTGCGGGATGACAAACTGATAGAGGGAAAGCACAAACAGCGCGAGTGCGAGTGCGGCCGGCAGCAGAATGCGCAGGCTGAAATACCGGCTTGCGGTTTTCGATGAAACATTCATGGCGACGGCCTCGCGGACGATCTCATGGAACAAATGAATGAGCGCATTGAACACACGCTCGGGTTTATGGGACATGCAGCGCGATGACTTCAAGATCGAAGCTGCGCGTATCAAATGCCAGCACGCCGCTCGCGCGTCCCGTTCGCGCGATCGCGGGACTCACGATCCACTGTTCGCCCCGGTGCACAGCATACGACCCAAAGCCGTTGAATACCACGCTGCCGTTTTCTGCCCGGGCGACGCCCTCGGGATGTCCGTGTCCGGAAAAGCCGAGCGTGCAGCCTCGCGACCGCACGAAATCGAAATGTTCGAGCAGCCGATTCAGGCGCAGGGAAGACACAAGCGATCCCGAGAGATCGGGGTACCGAAAATGCGAAAGGAATATCGGCATTCCACCGAGATGCGCCACCGCGCACTCCGGCAGGGCATGGAGATACTCCTGCGCCCCCGCGCTCAGCCGCGGCGACACGTCGCAGTCCTCATAGCGCCACAGCCGCCTCCCGGCCCGCCGCTGTCGATGGTGTTCGTCCAGAACGTACCAGTCCGTACCGTAACGAAATCCCGCGTTGTACGTCGGAACCCGGCGCACGGCAAACAGGTCGTGATTGCCTGCCACCGATGCCACGCACTGTTCGCGCACCAACGCCACGCAGGCTTCGGCGTCGCGTCCGCGGAGCGCCCGCTGATAGGGAAAGGAAAAACCGACGATGTCGCCGAGACAGACCAGCACGTCGCACTGTACCCTCTCGAGAACACGCACCGCCTTGCGCAGCGCGCTGTAGTCCTCATGGATATCGGAAAGAAAGCCGATTTTCACGACGACCGCCGGGACAGATGGAACATGCAGACGTTTCCTCCCGGGCGGTGTGCAACCGCCCGGGAGGAAACGGGATCAGAAGAAATAAAACACCGCCGCAAGCACACGCGTGTTCGCGACGGACTTGGTGTCGGCGACGAGACCCTTGTTGTCGGCCTCGGGCGTCCCGTAGTCCGCCGATGTGTATTCCAGTTCGAGAGCGAATCGCACCTTGCCCGCCGTGTACTGCACGCGCGGGGAGACGCGCAGCAACGATGCGATATTGGCGCCACGGGCATATAACGCGCCGGGGAGGAAATTTTCCTCCGCGCCGAGGTTTTCCGAGTAGCCGGCGAACAGCGCCACTTCGAATTCCTTGCCGTACATCACTTCACCCCAGACGGAGTAGCTGTCCAGCGTCGTGTACGTCGCCTCGCCGGTCGCTGCGTCCATGGCGGTCATGGCGAATCCCCCGAACTGCAGCAGGTCGGAAAGATTCTGTCCGAGTGTGCCCTCCGCCTTGATCGTGACCGGCGCGAGATCGAGTTTCGCATAGCCGATCAGCGAAGTACCGGCGATGGTCTCCTCCGACAGCGTTCCAATGCCCGTGGCAGTGCTGGGCAGCAGCTGCTTGTAATCCACACCGGCGCCGAACACATGGCCGTCGGCGAGGTACTGCGCCTGGAAATGCAGGTTCGGCAGGATGGCGTGACGGAGGAACATCGAGCTGGTAACCGGATTTCCGGATGCATCGGGTCCGATACTCGGAAAATCCCGCTGCGTGGCCGCGACGCCGATCAGACGGAGGCCGCCGAAGGACTGCGTCACCCGCACCTGAGGATTGCGGGAAAACGGCTGGAAGGGCGCGCCGGTGTTGAAGGAGACGACGCCGGGATAGCACTCGGCGACGAACATCGGGTGCCAGGTCTGTCCCACCAGCAGCGCGGTCGAACCCCAGTCCAGCTTGACGAACGCATGGCGCAGGCGGAAGCCGTTGATGTCGCCGTCGGTCATGCCGAAGAATTCGCCTTCGATCTGGCCGGATGTTCTGGCGCCCAGGGCTTCGGGTCCGGTGATGTCGCCCTTGAGGCGTGTCTGAATCGACAGCATGTTGAACGACGGCGTCTCGTTCAGGTCCACGCCCTCGGCTCCGGCGCGTTCGGCGGCGGGATAGAGGAGGAAATGGCCCTCCCGCACGTTGACCGTTTCGCGCGAGTCATACAGCATGTCGGTTTTCACGAAACCGGAAAACGAAATGCCGAAGGACTTCTGTCCGTCCTGCGCGACCGTGACGGACGAAACCGCCACGAGCAGCAGGATCGGTATGACAATAAAACGCATGAGCACTCCGATTATTTCAGATACATCAGATTGTGTGCGGTCCGGACGTCATTCCGCGCCGATGCCGAGGTACGTGCGCACTTTCTCGTCCTCGAATTTCTTCTGTGCTTCCGGCTCGGGTTTCAGCAGGGAAACGACCACGCCCACGATGAAGGCAGCGGCCATGGAGAACAGCGCCGGATTTTTCAATGGGAAAATCGCCACAGGATTCTTGAGAATATCGACCCACACCGTGGGACTCAGCACGATGAGAATGACCGCGAGTCCCGCACCGGTGACGATGCTCCACACGGCGCCCATCGTCGTGTATTTCTTCCACACGATGGAAAGCAGCAGCGAGGGGAAGTTGGCGCTGGCGGCGATGGCGAACGCGAGTCCGACGGTGAACGCGACGTTCTGTCCCTTGAACGCGAAGCCGAGCGCGATGGCGAGGGTGCCGATGCACAGCGTCGCGATTTTCGCCACGCGCACTTCGCCGGCCTCGTCGGTTTTCCCGCTCTTGAACACGTTGACGTACAGGTCGTGCGACAGCGTCGACGCGCCGGAGAGCGTCAGTCCGGCCACGACGGCCAGGATGGTGGCGAAGGCCACCGCGGCGATGAAGCCGAGGAACAGCTGTCCGCCGATAGCTTCCGACAGCAACAGTGCGGCCATGTTTCCGCCCTTGTCGACGCTCATGATAACGTCCTGTCCGACAAACACCATCGCACCGAAGCCGATCACGAAGGTCAGGATGTAGAAATACCCGATGAACCCCGTGGCTACGAACACCGACTTGCGTGCCTGTTTCGCATCGGGAACGGTGAAGAAGCGCATGAGGATGTGCGGGAGTCCCGCGGTACCAAGGATGAGCGCGATGCCGAGGGAAATGGCGTCCCACGGATTGGTTACGAATCCCCCGGGCGAGAGCACCGCGTCGGAGTACTTCGCGACGGCCTGTTCGAACAGCGTTATCGGGTTGAAGTTGAAATGCGCAAGGGTGAGAATGACCAGCACCGTCGCGCCGCTGAGCAGCAGCACAGCCTTGATGATCTGCACCCATGTGGTGGCGAGCATGCCGCCGAAGAGCACATAGGCGATCATGACCAGTCCCACGATGATCACGGCCGTCTCGTACGGCAGGCCGAAGAGGATCTGGATCAGCGCGCCCGCGCCGACCATCTGCGCGATGAGATAGAAGATGATTGTCATCAGCGATCCGACCGACGATGCGACGCGCACCGGTTTCTGCCGAAGGCGGAAGGCGACCACATCGGCGAAGGTGAACTTCCCGAGATTGCGCAACGGTTCGGCGATGAGAAACATGACCAGCGGCCAGCCCACGAGAAAGCCGATCGAATAGATCAGTCCGTCGTAGCCCTTGAGTGCCACCATGCCGGCGATGCCGAGAAAGGACGCCGCGCTCATGTAGTCGCCCGAGAGCGCGAGCCCGTTCTGGAAGCCGCTAATGCTGCGGTCGGCCGCATAGAATTCGGAAGTGGTTTTCGTTTTTTTCGCCGCCCAATAGGTGATGCCCAGGGTCACGGCGACAAAGGCGAAGAAGATGAGGATACTGGCGAGATTCGCCTGTCCGAGCGTCGTCTGGAATTGTTCCACTGCGAGGTTCCTGTTTTGCGTGATACGGCGGGGACTAACGGTTCAGAATCTGGTTGCGCAGGCTGCGCACGCGATTGTCATAGCTGTGGTTGGCCCAGCGTGTGTACACGCCGGTGAGCAGCCATGCGAAGACAATGATGCCGATGCCGATGGGCAATCCGATGGTGAGCGTATCGCCGATTTTCACCGCCAACAGCTCCTTGTTGAAGGCGATCACGAGGATGAAACCGAAATACACGGCCAGCATGATGAAGGTGAGCGTCAGGGAAACGGATATGCGCTTCCTGACCAGGGACCGGAATTCCTCCGAGGCGAGTATTTCCTGGATATCGCTTTCGTTGAGACTCATAACACTCCAGCGTTCGTGGTTGGGAATGGGGAGGGAGGTTGACGGGCGGGATGCATGGCATTCGCCTGCAGCCGGCACGGTATACATGCGCCGGGAGGTGCGGGATGGGTCGATCGGTCGCCGGAGCGGTCAGGGGGTGGGGGGCATGCCCGGAAGACGGGCCTATTCCCTCCATATCACGGTATCAGACCTTTTTTTCTTTTGTATGCGTAGAAAAATGAAAAACACGGACAGCTTCGACGATTTTGCCCAACATACGGACTTCCCCCCGCCCCCGCAAGGGTTCGGGAGCATATTCGCGCATTATTTCGCTATTTTTTCACTTTCCCGCCTTCGAGTCGGCATCGGGCTCGCCGGAAGGACAAGCGCTGCTTCTCTCGTGCTCAATATTCTTGACAGAACCGTGACAATTCGGCTTCCCTGATTCACGATATATACGGGAGAAACCACACCTGCATGCCCGGAGCGAACAATGAACTCCATGGACGAAAGTGACCTCATCCGCCTTTTCCTCGACGCCATGCCGCCAGACAGGGGACATTCGAACGCATTCTTCTCATCGGACGCGGAAATCCTCGACTGCGACGGCGGACCCATGCTGTTCACGGTGGACAGCTTCGACCGGGAAGATCATTTTCCCACGGGAGACGCTGGCACACTCGGACACAATCTCGCCGCCTGTACGGTCAGTGACATCTTTGCCAGCGGCGGAAGCGTGCGCTTTTACGGGCACAGCGCCACGATCGCCGAACAGTGGGACGCTCCCTACATCACTGCCCTCTCGCGGGGCATCGCGGACGTGCTCCGCGAATGCGGGGCGACCTTCGCCGGAGGCGACCTGGGTCTTTCGTCACGCTGGCATTACACCGGCATCGCCTTCGGCCATGCCGAACGACCCGTGACTCGATGCGGCGCGAGCCCCGACGACCGTCTCTACGTCACCGGGCCCCTCGGGGCGGGAAACCTTCTCGCCGCGGCGGAACTGCTGCCGGCACGCGGAACTGCCACCATCGCCTCGAAGGATCTCGCCTTCCGCTTTCCGCTGCGCCACCGCGAGGCCCGGCTGGTTGCACGCCACGCTTCCGCGTGCATCGACACCAGCGACGGGCTGCTTCGTTCCCTTGCCATTCTCGCGGAACTGAACGGCACGGGCTACGACATCCACTCCCTCCCGTGGCTTCAGCCCGCACGCATGGCCATGGAATCCTACGGCCTGCCGGTGGAACTGCTCGCAGCCGGAGAGTGCGGCGAATACGAACTGCTGTGCTGCATCCCGCCGGAACGGGAAGAGCAGTTCCTCCGCGATGCCGCAAGTGATGGCTGTTCCCCCTTTCCCATCGGCCGCCTCGCCGGCTCGGGCCGCCGGCTCCACGGGGCTTCGGGCTTCATGACGCTGGACGATTACGACCTGACCGCGAGACGCTTTGCGTCGCGACAGGAATACCTCGAACGGATGATCGACTACTTCCAGAAGAAACACGCGTAACGGCGGACAACCATGAAACGCATCGTCATCACTGGAGCCAACGGCCTGATCGGCAGCCACGTCGCGGAGTACTTCTGCGCGCGCGGGCTCCGGCCCGTCTGCCTCGTGCGCGACACACGACGAGCGGACTTCCTGCGTACGCTGCCGGTGGAGATCAGCGTCGCCGACGTCACCCGGCCCGACGACCTCGCGCGCGCCTTCCACCACGGCGACACGATTATCCACACCGCTGCCCGGGTGAGCGAATGGGGCCGATATGAGGAATTCCACTTGGTCAACGTCGACGGTACGGTGAACGTGATGAACGCGGCGGCAGAAGCCGGGGCGGCACATGTCATCATCACGGGATCGAATTCCTGCTACGGCGAAGAGGACTCGACGGAGGTGAAAACGGAGGAATCTCCGTACAAGCCGCATTATCCGTACTTCCTGCATCGCCTGCTGCCGTCGGGCCTGAACCACTACCGCGACACCAAGGCGCTCGCGAACACGCTCGCCGAGGAGATCGCGCGACTGCTGGGCCTGCCATTGACCATCATCGAACCGGTCTGGGTATACGGCGAACGAGAGTTCCACTCGGGCTTCTACGATTACCTGCGCACGCTGCGGTCGGGACTGCCCTTCTTTCCGGGATCCGCTTCAAACCGCTTCCACACGATCTACGCAGGCGATCTCGCGCGCCTGTATTTCCGCGTCGCCGAGGCAGGACTGCCGGACGTCCAAC
>JAGTUZ010000049.1 GCA_018224415.1 Bacteroidota bacterium
CCCCGAACAGGGTGTCGGGGCGGGTGGTGAAGACCCGCAGTTCGCCGGAGCCGTCGGCCAGCCGGAAGTCGACCTCGGCGCCCCGGCTGCGGCCGATCCAGTTGCGCTGCATTTCCTTGAGGCTCTCGGGCCACTCCAGTTCGTCGAGGTCCGTGAGTAGGCGCTGTGCATAGGCCGTGATCTTCAGCATCCACTGGCGCATGGGACGCCGCACGACCGTGAAGCCTTTCTCGATCTGTTCGGGCACTTCCTCGTTGGCCAGCACCGTGCCGAGTTCGGGACACCAGTTCACCGGCACTTCGGCCATGTATGCGAGTCCGGCATTGTACAGCTGCGAGAAAATCCACTGCGTCCATTTGACATAACGTTCGTCGGTAGTATTGACCTCGCGGTCCCAGTCATACGAGAAGCCGATCATCTTCAGCTGGCGGCGGAAGGTCTCGACGTTCTGTTTCGTTGTGATGGCGGGATGCACGCCCGTCTTCACCGCATACTGTTCCGCCGGCAGTCCGAACGCATCCCACCCCATCGGATGCAGCACGTTGAAACCCTTCATGCGCTTGTAGCGCGCGATGATGTCCGTCGCCGTGTAGCCTTCCGGATGTCCCACATGCAGTCCCGCCCCCGAGGGATACGGAAACATATCGAGCACATAGTACTTCGGTTTCGAAAGATCCTCGACGGTCTTGAACGTTCCCTGCTCTTCCCAATATTTCTGCCACTTCGGCTCAATCTCGCTGAACGGATAACGCATGGTGTTCGCTCTTGGTGAAAAACTCCGTAAGCAATAAAAATACGGGAAACGTGGGGGAATAGGAAAGACGGAAAGACGGAAAGACGGAAAGACGGAAAGACGGAAAGACGGAAAGACGGAAAGGCGGAAAGGGGGAAGGGCGGAAGGGCGGAGACGCGGAGAGGCGGAGAGGCGGAGAAGGGACCCCCGCGCACCAGCGCGGGCGGTGGACACCCCGATGCCAACCGCCCGCGCTGGTGCGCGGGGGTCCCTTCTGCCTTCTGCCTTCTGCCTTCTGCCTTCTGCCTCCCTACCGCACAACCAGCACCCGCGCGCGGGTCGCGCCGGAAGTGCGCAGCACGAGCAGGTAGCTACCCGCGGCGAGGTGGGTCGCGCGGAAGGAGACGGTGTGTGCGCCGGTGCTGCGATGGCCTTCGTCGAGGATGGCGATGCGGCGACCGAGCAGGTCGCGCAGTTCGAAAGACACGTCGCAGGCGGCGGGAAGCGCGTATCCGACATGGATCCCGGCCGCGGGGCCGGCGGAGACGGGATTCGGATAGATCGACCGGATTTCCGTGGCGGTGGGAAGCGCGGTCGCCGTGGCGATGTCTGTCGTGGTGTCGATGCGCTCCGCGGTGTTGAGCGTCCAGGTCTCGCTCCACGGACCCGCTTTCAGACCGCGCCAGGCACGGACGCGCCAGGAATACGCCGAGCCTGCTTCAAGCATCTCCACGGCGCTGGTGTCGGTCTGCGTCAGGCCGGACGTTACTCCGGGGCCGGCGAGATCCAGTTCGTAGCCATCGGCGTCGATGACGCTGTGCCAGAGGAAAGCGACGTCCTCGGCCGCGACCGTGGCTCCATTGGCGGGCGCGATCAGCAGCGGCGCGACGAGGCTGTCGATGACGGTGAAGGACCACACGTCGCTGAGCGCACCCGACCCGCTTTCGTTCGCCGCGGCCACACGCCAGTACAGCGTCGCGTTGTTGGGCAGCGCCTGCGGGGAAATCCGGCGGTTGGCGGTGATGTTTTTCTGCACGATGACCAGCTGGGTGAAGGCAACGTCGCGCGCCACCTGCAATGTGAAGGTGTCGGCCGTGCTGTCGGCTTCCCACTGGAACTCCGGCCGCTCGGTCACGCCCGTCTCGCCGTCCGCCGGTAATCGCAGCATGACGGCGCCCGGCGCGGGACGCACGGTGCGGAAGCGGCTCACCACCGACCACGGTCCGGTACCAGCGGCGTTGCTCGCGCGCACGCGCCAGTAATGCCACGTGGCGGCGCGGAGTCCGCTCGCCGCGTAACGGGTGAGCGGCACGCCCTGCACGTCGAGAATGAGGCTCGAGAATTGCGGGTCCTCGGAGAGCTGCATGCCGTAGGTGGCCGCGCTTTCGACGGCGGACCAGGTGAACTGCGGATTGACCACCACGCCGGATTCCGCGTCGGCAGGAGAGATCAGCACAGGAGCATCCGGTTGTGCCGGGAGGGTGACGAAGCTCCAGACATCCGACCACGGACTTATTCCTCCGAAATTCGACGCCCGCACGCGCCAGTAATACGTCGCAAAATTGCCCAGGTCACGCACCTCCGCCGTGGGCGAGAGCAGACCGCTCTCGTTCAACAGGAAGGCACTCTCGAACAGCGAATCGTTGGACACCTGCACCTCGTAGCGCAACGCGCGCGGGGGAACATCCCAGAGCAGCGTCGCCAGCAGTGGCCGGTCCTTCGCCGCATTCTTCGGCGTCACAAGCTTCGGCGCGTCGGGCGGCGCGATGGCGGTGGTGAAGCGATGCGGCGTGGCCCAGTCGGAGGTGCCTGCCGGATTCGTGGCGTTGGCCCGCCACCAGTATTCACTCTCTGCCTGCAGTGCCGGCGCCTCGACCGTGAGTCCGGTCACGTTGCGCGCGTCGAGGATGAGGTTGGTGAAATCCGCACGGTCGGAAATCTGCACGCGATACGAAAGCGCTCCCGTCGCCGGCTGCCAGCGCAGCGTCGGACGCACGGGAATGTTGACACCACTCTGTCCGGGGAACAGCAGTTGCGGCGGCATGGGAGCAACCAGCGGCACGTCCGACACCAGCCAGGCGGGACCGCCCACGAGATCGGCTGCGATGTTCCCCGGCTGCGCAACGGCCTGCAGCGCCCTTCCCTCGTCGAAACGCAGCATCGCGGCAAGTCCGGGTTCGCCGCCGGTGGCGCTGCTGTACATGCCGGCGCTGATTTCCACATCGCTCCGGGCCAGGCTCCAAACGCGCAGTTCATCGATCACGCCATTGCCTGCGTCATCCCCGGGGAAACCGCCGATGGACAGCGGCGCCATTCCGGTCGTGGGGATATCGGCGCTGAAGTTCACTTCCGCCTTGCGAGCGCCGTCGACGTAGAAACGGAGTTTCCCCTCTGTTTTGCGATAGCTCATCGCGACGTGATACCAGCGGCCCGTCTGCGGGGAGAAGTTCGTTTTTGCGCTTGCAGTTCCTGCAAGGAATTCCAGACCGTTGGTCGCATGCAGGCGGAACTGCCAGCCCTCTCCGGTGGCGTCGCGCCGTCCCGCGATCGGGAAGCTTCCGCCCGACCAGCCCAGCAGACGCACCCAGGCCTCGACGGTGACAGCGTCGCCGCTTTCGATGGCCGCGAATCCCGGCTGCGCCGGAATCGCGAGATGGTCGTCCGCGCCGTCGAAGTACAGCGCATGTCCGGCCAGCGCCGTCGCGCCACCGGTGGTGAAGCTCCAGACGTCGGACCAGTCGCTCACGCCCTGCCCGTCCTTCACCCGCACGCGCCAGTAGTACCGCGTCAGGCGCTTGAGGCCTACGGCGTCGAACCATGCTTCAGACACGTCGTCCCGCGCGATGACGGGATTGGTGAACACCGGACTCTCCGACACCACCAGCTCGTAGGACGTTGCGCCGCGCGCGACACTCCATTGCAGCGCGGGCGTGATGCTGAGCGTGGCCAGCGTATTGGGCGGCGAGAGCAGCGACGGCGCGTTGCTCACGCTGGCAATGATAGAGACAATCTGTCGTCCCCCCTGTAGCGTCCCCTTGTGCGTGATGCGCACGATGTACTGCCCTTCCACCGGACTGAGAACATACACCTGTTCGACGTTGTCGCGTATGTTGTCACCAAAACCGGCGGGTGCAGCGGGATTCGATGGATCGAGCGTCCAGGGCTGATGTGTCGCGGACTGCGGATCGATCAGCCGCAGGTCGAGGTCGTTGACCAGCACGCGGTTCGACGGATCCACGGTTCCGGGCTGCGCCGTGCCGGGCACGTCGCTCCAGCAGATGGTAACCTTCACCGGACCGCGGCCGGGACTGTAGACCGGAAACTCGTAGGTCGCGCCGTTCTGCAGTTCAACCTCGCGTATGATGTTCGATGTGCTGCCCGCGGCGTCGAGGGACATCAGCTTCGCTGCCGACGCGGTGTTCATCATGCCCCAGCCGAAGCGATAATCGGG
>JAGTUZ010000050.1 GCA_018224415.1 Bacteroidota bacterium
ATGCGAATTCCCGATTCTGATCAACATCGTCATGTTCACCTCCACGCGTGGTTATGTAATTACAATATAACCACGGATGAATGTGTTGTCAACCCGCGCGACGGGACTCCCCCGCACCGATCACGTGGCGGGCGAAGTTGTCGAGGATGGCCTGCCAGCCGTGGCGCGCGGCCTCGATGACATTGCGGCCTGGGTCTACGACGTCCTTCCGAAGCGCCGGTCGAGTTCGTCGAGTTGAAGCTTGATGACGATCGGACGGCCGTGGGGACAGACGTAGGGGTTGGAGGTGGCGAAGAGCTGGTCGATGAGGGTCTGCATTTCCGGGGCGCTGAGCTTGTCGCCGGCCTTGATGGCGGCGCGGCAGCCGTAGGAGGCCGCCACGTTGTGGCGCCGGTCGGTGATGCCCGCGTGCTGGTATTCCTTGTATTGCTCGAGCATCTCGTCGAGAATGCTCTCTTCCATGCCCGGACGCACGTCCTGCGGCACGGCCTCGACGGTGACGGTGTCGGGCGCGGTGAGCGTGAGCGTGAAGCCCAGTGCCTCGAGTTCTTCACGTAACTCCTCGAGCAGGGCGTAGTCGCTGGAAGAGACGCGGAATCGCTGGGCGAAGAGCAGTTGCTGCGCGAAGGATGCGCTGCTCTCGAGCGCGGCCAAACCGCGTTCGTACAGGATGCGCTCGTGCGCCACGTGCTGGTCGATGATCATCAGCCCGCTCTTGATGGGCGTGAAGATGTACTTGTTGTGCAGCTGCCAGAGGAACTGCGTGTCAGAGACGGGCTTCTCGCTGGGGAGAATGACGGTCTCGTCGTCCCCTCCCGCGCCGGCGTCGCGCACCGCGCCTGGTCCCTCCGGGGCCGCGCCCCCCTGCCCCGCGTCGATGTTCAGCGAACGGAACAGATCGTCGATCTGGCGGGGGTCCATGCGTCCCCCGGCGGCCGGACGGTCGGCCATCCCCCGCCGCAACGAGGTGTAGGAATCATACTTCTGTTCGGGCCGGTCGCCGCTTTCCTCCGGAGATGAAATACGCACGCGCGAAGGAGATGGCGCATCGCCGCGAACGAATTCCCGGCGCAGCGGGTCGTCGCCGTGCGACACGTCGCGCGAGGCGTCGCGCGTCACGTCCGTTCCCTCGCCTCCGCCCTGCTGCGTGTCGCGGAAGCTGATGCTGGGCGTGAGGTCGTAATGGTACAGGCTCTGCCGCACCACGGCGCTGAGAATGGTGTAGATGTTGCGCTCGTTCGAGAATTTCACCTCGAGCTTTGCCGGATGCACGTTGACGTCGACCTGCTTCGGGTCGATGTTCAGAAAAAGAATGTACATCGGAAAGGCGCCCTGGTCGATCATGTTTTCGTAGGCACTGACCACGGCGTGGTTGAGGTAACGGCTCACAACGTAGCGGCCGTTGACGAAGAGGAACTGCTCGCCGCGGGATTTCCGCGCGAAACTCGGACGCCCGATGAAGCCGCTGACGGTAATCAGATCCGTTTCTTCCCTGACCGGCAGCAGGGATTCGGCCACGCGGTCGCCGAACAGATAGGCCACGCGCGCGGGCAGTTCACCCGGCAGCGCGTCGTAGACGGTCGATCCGTCGGAGAGGAAGGTGAAGCGCACATGCGGGTACGACAGTACGAAATGCTGTACGGTGTCGGCGATGTGCCGGTACTCGGTGGTGTTGCTCTTGAGAAACTGCCGCCGCGCTGGTGTGTTGGAGAACAGGTTCTTCACGCTGATCGACGTGCCTACCGGACCCTCGACCTTGCTGCGCTCCTCAACCGTTCCGCCTTCGAAACGCAGGTACGTGGCGATGTCCTGTCCCGCCTGCCGCGTGCGCAGTTCCACCTTCGCCACGGAAGCGATGGAGGGCAGCGCCTCGCCGCGGAAACCGAAGGTCATGATGCGCTCGAGGTCCTCGATCGAGCGGATCTTGCTTGTCGCATGCCGCTCGAAGGCCAGCAGCGCATCGTCCTCGCCCATGCCGCCGCCGTCGTCGATCACCTGGATCAGCGTCTTGCCGGCCGCGGTAATATTGATCGTGACATGCTCCGCTCCGGCGTCGATGGCGTTCTCGACAAGTTCCTTGACAACGGATTCGGGACGCTGCACGACCTCGCCGGCCGCGATCTGGTTGGCGAGATGCTGTGGGAGACGCTGTATGAGGGAAGCGGGTTGGTCCATGGAAAACATCAGTTCATGAAGAAATACAGAACGGTGACGATGGCGAGAAGCACGAAGATGACGATCAGCGGCCGGTTGCTGCCGCGACGGACGTTGCTGTGGAAATGGAAGCGCCGACGCCGCCGCTCGTCCTCGTCCTTCTTCGGATCATAGTATCGCGGGGTGTATTCGAAACGCCGGTATTGCGGTTTTCGCATGATCATCGGTGGAACTCCGGATTCCTATTCCTCGACGGTGATTTCATCCTCTGTGCGGAGATTGCCGAACAGCGCCTGCACGAAGGAATCGTCGTCGAACACCTGCAGGTCGTCGATCTGCTCGCCGACGCCGATGTACTTGACGGGAAGGGACAACTCGCTCGAGATACCGATGACCACGCCGCCCTTGGCCGTGCCGTCGAGCTTTGTCACGACGAGACCGGTCACCTCCACCGCGTCGCTGAACTGCTTGGCCTGCTGGATGGCGTTCTGTCCCGTCGTCGCATCGAGCACGAGCAGCACGTCATGCGGCGCGTCGGGCATGAGCTTGGCCATGACGCGCTTGATCTTCTTGAGTTCCTCCATTAGGTTGGCCTTGGTGTGCAGGCGTCCCGCCGTGTCGATGATGACCACGTCGGCCTTGCGCGACAGGGCTGACTGCAGCGTGTCGTAGGCCACGGCCGCTGGATCCGAGCCATGGTGCTGCTGAACGATCTCCACCTCGGCGCGCTGCGCCCAGACTTCCAGCTGTTCGTTCGCCGCCGCACGGAAGGTGTCGGCGGCGCCGATGATCACGTGCTTGCCCGAACTGCGGTAGTTGTAGGCCAGCTTGCCGATGGTCGTGGTCTTGCCCACGCCGTTGACGCCGACCACCATGATGACATACGGCGTGACGCCGGATGGCAGCTCGATGGCCGTGCCGTTCGTGCTCACGTTGTGGCGCTCGAACAGCGCGGCGATCTCCTCGCGCAGCAATCGGCCCAGCTCGCTCGCGTCTTCGTAGCGTTCGCGTTTCACCCGCTCGCGCAAGCGGTCGATGATGCGCGCGGTGGTGGCCACGCCCACATCGCCGAGGATGAGGATTTCCTCGATCTCGTCGAGCAGTTCGTCGTCGATCTTGCGCTTGGCCTTGATCACCCGCGCGACCTTGGCCATGACGGATTCGCGCGTCTTCGCGAGCCCTTCCTTCAGGCGGTTGAATTTGAGTTTGTCGAGAAAGCCCATAAGTGGATGTAGGATTTAGGATGTAGGATGACAGTGGAAAATAATCGTCATGCCGAGTAGTCGGCCCGCGCAGCAGGACGACGTATCGAGGCACGAGGTAGTATCATTTCTTCCCGCTGCCCTTCGGGAGCAGCTTGACGAAACGCTCGCCGTACACATACAGCGAGGCGGCGACGAGGCCGAGGGAAACGAACATCAGCAACTGCAGGGTGACGTTCGTGCCTCCTTCTCCGAACAGTCCGGCGATAAGTGTGAATCCGATGCCGACGACAGTGGCCTTGCCAAGCATGTTGCTCTGCACGACCTGTCCGGTGCGCTGCTTGAGGTACATGCCGCCGACGAAAATGATCACGTCGCGCGCGATCACCGCAATCACATACCAGGCCGGCAGCATTCGCGCGTCGAGCATGAGCAGGACGAAAACAGTGATGTACACTTTGTCGGCCAGTGGATCGATGATGCGGCCCATCTTCGTCTCGCCACCGAATTTCCGGGCCAGCCATCCGTCGCCCAGATCGGTCAGGTAGGCGAAGAAGCAGAGTCCGGCGATCAGCAGCTGGTTGCTCCGCGGTTCGTCGAACAGCAGGATGAGCGGAATCACCAGCAACGCGCGGAAGATGCTCAGGAGATTCGAGGGAGTGGCGATGCTCTCGGATGCCTGCCGAGGCGCGGCGCTGCGTCGGGACGGCTGCTGTCTGCTCTTGCTCATGTCTGGACGATGCTCCTGCTGCTATCGGATGATGGCAAATTTACCGGTTTTCGCTTCCACTTCCCTGCCCTCGCCGTCGCTGCCCGCGGCGTGGAAGAAATAGATGCCCGCAGGCACGCGCGCGCCGCTGTCGTCGCGCAGGTCCCACTCCACACCGCCGTTTCCGTCGGCTTCCTTCACTTCGGAGATAAAGAGACCCGAAAGGGTGTAGATCCGTATCGTGGCCCGCGCCGTCAGATTGGCGAAGGTCACGAAGTCCTGTCCGTGCTCGGGCTTGAGCGGACTCGGGTAGACAAATACGTCGTCGAGGTTCGCGGCGTTGAGGATGACGCCGACCGTGCTCCCTGCGCCGTCGCCGATCATGGCACCGGAGGCGCAGCGCAGGTTGCGCACTTTCAGCACATACTCCCTGCCCAACGCGCCGATGCGCGCGTCGGCGCTCACGGTCAGACGCACACGTGTGGGATCGTCGCTGTCGGGTTCGGCGCGCTCGACACTGCCCGTGGGCTGGAATTCGTAATTCGTGGCGACACCGGTCGTCGCGGGATCCATCGGTCCGCTGAACCAAACGTCGAAGCCGTGCGGCGGATGGTATTCTACCCGTGCGACGTAACACTCGCCGGAGGTTAGGTTGCGCACGTCGAACGGACCCACAGTCGTCTCGGCGAAGGGCACGCCTTCTCCGTCGCGCAGTCCGCGCAGCGCGAGACCATAGGTGCCGTCTTCCAGCGCGCCGAAGGACAGCAGCAGCGTGCGCGTGTCCAGCAGCACGACGCTGGCGGGTTCTCGTGTGCCGTCGAGCAGGAAATGGGACGGCGAAGGGATGCTCGTGCCCATGTCCTCGCTCACGGAGAGTCGAAGCTGTCCCTCGCCGACGTCGGCGACGCTGTCCACCTGCGGCGTGTCATGTGGACGCAGCAGGCGCGAAAATACTTTTGGACTCTCGGCCGGGTCGCGGCTCTCGTCGTAGGCGGTCACGGCATACAGTACAGTTGTGCCTGGGGTGAGCGTGGGATCGGTCAGCTGCAGCGGACCGGCGAAGGTTCCCATAAGTTCCATCGCGCCGGGCGCGCTGCCCTTGTACAGCCGGTACTGCGGCGCGATGGCGCCGATGCTCCAGGAAATGCGCGCGGTGCGGCTGTCGGCATACGAAACGTCGATGCCGCGCGGGGGCTCCGGACCTGTATACGGCAGGTCGCGTTCGAAAAAGAGCACGGAGTCCGTTGTCGCGAACGCCATTTCCGGAATCCCGTTCCCGTCGAAATCGGCGATGGACACGGCGTCGGTGTTGGCCAGCGGATACTGCCAGGTGATGTCGAACTCCCGTGTCGCGCGGTTGTAGTCGACGACGTACAGCTCGGGAAAGGCCGAGATGACCAGTTCCTTCTCCGGATCGTCGTCAAGATTGCCGGCCGTGATGCTGTTGCCGATGCGTGTGAAGGAACCGTATTGCGCGCTCTCCGCCACACCGTGCAGCTGCACGCTCCAGAGTCCCTCCAGCGTGTTGTCGTCCTGCAGGCGGAAGATGGCAAAGAACCAGAACGGCACGACGTCCTCGCCGGTCGTGCGGAAGCCGATGGCGAATTCGTCACGGCCGTCGCCGTTAAAGTCCCCCGCCTCGACGAAATCGCCGCCGTCGATGAAATCATTTTCCGATCCCCAGATGATTTCCCAGGCCGTGCCGCTGTATTCCGCAATGAAGAAATCCGCGTCGCGGTCGCCGAGCAGGATATCGGGTTTCCCGTTGCCGTTGAAGTCGCCGTAGGCGGCGCGCGGCGCGTCGAAGCTGTTGTAGGGTTCGGAACCCGACGAGGTCGGATTGACAATCCGCGCTTCCTCGACAACGGCGCCGTTTTCGTAGCGGAAGATGCCGAAGGTGGAATCGTCGATGACCGCGAGCAGTTCGCGCATGCCGTCGCCGTCGACGTCGTGTATGCCCACCGCCCAGAAGTCACCGCCCGTGCTGTCGGCCCACACGCGCTGCGAGGGAAAGGCTCCGTCCGCACCGCGGTAGAGATAGCCGTTGCGGACAAAGGAGGTCAGGAATTCCGGATGTCCGTCGCCGTCGAGATCGCCCGCGCCCCGTGGGAATTCCAGTCTCTGCGCGCCGCCGTCGACGCGAGACATGCCCATGCCGTCGAAGGACAGGGCCTGGAAGGCATTGTCCTCGCGGATGTTGTTCATCAGCAGCTCCGGCCTGCCGTCGCCGTCAAGGTCCGTCACCAGGCGCGCAAGGCGTCCCAGCGGCAGTGACCACGCCTTGCGTTCAAAGCCGAAGGTGGCAATCGGCGCGGGCACGGTCCAGACGAAGTTGCTGCCGTTTTCATCGCGCGCGAAGGATTCGAGTCCGACCGCGTTCTCGGCGGAGAGATAGAATTCGTAGGTGCGTCCGGGTGTGAACTCCCTGGGTCCGAGATAGATGCGATGCGAACGACCAATGAAGAGGTTGTTGTCGGTTTCTCCTTCGGCGGACACCCAGCGGAAGGGCACGGAAGCGCCGCGTTCGCGGAACCAGAGTTTGCCGAGTGTGACGTCGTCGGTGGTGAAGCCGGCGGCGATGCCGTACGATGTCCCCTCCACGGCCGGCACCAGCACGGCCCCGCGGAAGCGCGGCGGCGTGCGGTCAATGTGCACCACCACGCGGTCTTCGAGCGAGATGCCCTTGTCACTCTCGGCCACGAGACGGATGGTGTACGTCGTGTCGGTCAGCGCGCGCACGTCCCATACGGCGAGTTCGTCGTCGATGACCTGGCGGTCATTGCGTTCGCCGATCGGCGTCCATCGCGATGGATTCACCCCGACGCCGTAATGAAGCCGGTAGCCGCGCATGATCGGGGAAGCGGCGGTGCCGCGAATGACGATATCGACACCGTTGGTGGCGAAGTCGGTTTTCGGCGCGGTGATGCGCACGACGGACGGATTGTCCAGCGCGACCGCGCGGTCGACGCGAAGCAGTCCCGCGCCGTAGCGTTCATCCCAGCTCTGTGCACCGAGATCCTCCGCCGAGGCGACGAGGATGCCGCGCACCTCCTCGGGATTCATCTCCGGATGTCGCGACAGCACGAGGGCGGCGGCGCCGGCCACGAAGGGAGCGGCGGCCGAAGTGCCGTAGAAGGCAGTGTAGCGTCCCTCCCTGTCAGTGGTCAGGATGTCGGCGCCGGGCGCGGCGATATCCACCGTCTGCCCGAAGTTCGAGAAGCCGGCAAGCAGGTCGTTGGAGGCGATGGCGGAGACGGAGATCGTCTCGTCATACGCGCTTGGGTAATGCAGGGCGGCGGACTGGGAATTTCCCGCCGAGGCGACCATGATCACACCGCGGGCGTAGGCCCAGCGGATGACGTCGCGCAGCACGCGAGAGTATACCACATCACCGAAACTCATATTTACTACCCGCACACCATTGGCCACGGCGTAGGCCAGCGCGCGGGCCACGTCTCCCTCGGCCCCGACGCCGCGGGCATCGAAGGCGCGCAGCGTCATCATCCGGCAGTCTGGCGCCACGCCGGCGATGCCGATGCCGTTGTCCGTCGCCGCGGCGATGATGCCGGCGACGCTCGTGCCGTGTCCCATGTCGTCGAAGGGCAGCGGATCGGGTTCGAAATAATCGCCCCCCGCCGCATTACCCGCGCCGGGTTGGTCCACGAAATCATAGCCGATGACGTCGTCGATGAAGCCGTTGCCGTCGTTGTCAATACCATCGAGGTCGCCGCTGACGCCGTCGCGGATCTCGGCCACCGGCCAGGCGTCGAAGCGCCCGTTGCCGTTGATGTCTTCGACCGCGTTGATCCAGTGTTGGTTGCGGAGATCGGGATGATCCGGATCGATGCCGGTATCGATCACGCCAATCACGACCGAGCTGCTTCCCCGCGTGACGTCCCAGGCCTTCTCCATGCCGATGCGCCGGGTGCCCCACTGGCTTGCATACGCGGAGTCATTCGGCACGAGATCGAGTCGCAGCAACGCCTCGCGCTCGGCATACACGACGCCCGGCAGTGCGGCGAGTTCGGTGGCCATCGCCGTGGCGTCCTGCGGACGCGCGGGCACCAGCAGGTAGACGTTCTCCAGCGGGTGCTCCTCTCCGGACGTCTTGGCGAAGGCGGCGC
>JAGTUZ010000051.1 GCA_018224415.1 Bacteroidota bacterium
CCCTGCGCGCACGCTTCGGTTTTCTGTTCCAGGGCGCCGCGCTGTTCGACTCGATGACCGTGCTCGAGAACGTGGCACTGGGACTGGTGGAAAACACCCGTATGTCCGAGGACGAGATCCGGCGCATCGTCGCCAGCAAGCTCGCGATGGTCGGCCTCCCCGGCATCGAGGCGAAAAAACCCGCGGAGCTGTCCGGCGGCATGCGCAAGCGCGTCGGACTCGCCCGCGCCCTCGCCACCGATCCCGACTATCTCCTCTACGACGAACCCACCACCGGCCTCGATCCCGTAATGTCGAACCAGATCGACACCCTCATCGCCGAGATCACCGGCAAGCTCAACGCCACCTCCATCGTTGTCACCCACGACATGTTCAGCGTCTACGCCATCGTCGACCGCGTCGCCATGATGCACGAGGGACGCATTTATTTTACCGGCACGCCCGCCGAGTTCCGTGCTTCCGACGATCCCGTCATCCACGACTTCATCGAGAGGTTTGGGGGATAGGCACAAAGGGACAAAGGCACATAGGGGGAGGCACAAAGGCACAGAGGCACAGAGGCACAGAGGAGGAGGCACAAAGGGGAAGAAGGAGAGTGGATTTGTTTGGGGATGGTTGTATATTTGTCTAATGTCCGAGTGGTGGTGAATGCTTCGTGCCCAGGCTCGGAAATTGGATGCGACGATCGCGAGAACGCTGCGGAGGTTTTTCAGGCATGAAAACGGAACTCATTCAGACATTGACCGCGACCTTCGAGGGACACGCCCAGCTAACGGAGAACGGTGTGGAATACTGGCTGGCGCGGGATCTTCAGCATCTGCTGGGATATGCAGAGTGGCGGAATTTTCACAATACGGCGATTTCCAAGGCAAGAACGGCCTGTGAGGTCTCCGGGCATCCGGCATCGGATCATTTTGTTGACGTCAACAAAACGATACAGATGCCCAAAGGTGCGGAAGGAGAATCTTTCGCCGTCGCGGGCACGCACATCGTTCTCACGCCTGGCAATTTCTTTGACGGTCGCGCCCCTCTGTGCCTTTGTGCCTTTGTCCCTTTGTCCCTCCTATGAAGAAAATCACCCTCAAAAAAACCCCGCTCACCCTCATCACCTCGGATGAATCGCGTTTCCGCATTCGCTACCGGGACGAGCTGAACGCGGCGCAGTACGAGGCGGCGACGTTTGTGGAGGGACCCGTGCTGGTGGTGGCGGGGGCGGGCACGGGCAAGACGCGCACGCTGACCTTTCGCGTGGCGCGGCTGATCGAGTCGGGCGTGCCGCCGGAGAGTGTGCTGCTGCTGACCTTCACGCGCAAGGCCGCGCGGGAAATGCTGCGCCGCGCGGCGCTGCTGCTCGACGAACGCACCGAGCGCGTGTCGGGCGGCACCTTCCATTCCTTCGCCAACATGGTGCTGCGGCAGCACGCGGCGGAGATCGGCTACGCGGTGAATTTCACCATCCTCGACCAAGGGGATTCGGAGGATGTGATCAACATGCTGCGCACGCGGCTGGGACTCTCGGAGAAGAAAAAGCGCTTCCCGAAAAAGCAGACCATGCAACGCATGTACAGCATGTCCGTCAACACGCTCACGCCGCTGGATATCATCGTGGCGCGGGACTTCCCGCAGTTCGCCGAACAGGTCGATGACATCGAAGCCCTCGCGCGGGCGTATGTCGGTTACAAGCGCGCGAACAATATCATGGACTACGACGACCTGCTGGTGAACCTCGTCACGCTGCTCGAGCAGAAGGAGGAGATCCGCCGCCGCCTGGGCGAGCGTTATCGCTACATCATGGTCGACGAGTACCAGGACACCAACCGCCTGCAGGCGCGCATCGTACGGCAGCTGGCGGCCACGCATGACAACGTGATGGCGGTGGGAGACGACGCGCAGAGCATTTATTCCTTCCGCGGGGCGAATTTCCGCAACATCATGGATTTCCCGAAGGAATTCGCCGGCTGCCGCGTCATCACGCTGGAGGAGAACTACCGCAGCACGCAGCCCGTGCTCGACTTCACCAACGAGATCATCCGCCTGGCCGCGGAGAAATACAGCAAGACGCTGTTCACCTCGCGGCGGGAGGGACCGATGCCCGCGCTCATTTCGATGGAAGGGGAGAACACGCAGTCGCGCTTCATCGCGCAGCAGGTGCTCGAACTGCGGGAGGAGGGCGTACACCTCAAGGAAATCGCCGTGCTTTTCCGTGCCGGCTATCACAGCTTCGACCTCGAGATCGAGCTCGCGCGGCACAACATTCCGTATGTGAAGTTCGGCGGACTCAAGCTGATGGAGACCGCGCATATCAAGGACATGCTCGCCTACCTGCGCGTGATCGAGAATCCGAAGGACGTGGTGTCGTGGACGCGCATCCTGCTGCTGCTCGACGGCGTGGGTCCCGTCAGCGCCGAGCGGATTACCGACGAAATCACCCGCGGCGTCAATCCCCTCGCCGCATCCGCCACCGAACGGCTCGTGCAGCTCGTGCGCGGGGCCGAGCTTCCGGTGCTGCTCGACGTGCTGCGGGAGGTGGCGTCCGAGCGCATCGCCCCGGGAGATAAAACCGAGCGACTGCTCCGATATTATACACCGATTCTCAAGGCCCGCTACGACGACCATCCCAAGCGACTCAAGGACCTCGAGATGTTCCAGACCATCGCCGAGCGTTACGGCCAGCTCTCCATCATGCTCACCGACATGGCGCTCGAGCCGCCGAACGAGAGCGTCGAGGACCTCCTGCCCGAGGGACACGAAGATGAATTCCTCACGCTCTCGACCATCCACTCCGCCAAGGGCCTCGAGTGGAACACCGTCTTCGTCATGTACCTCGTCGACGGCCGTTTCCCCGTGACCGCCGCGGCCGACAGCCACGAATCGATGGAAGAAGAGCGCCGGCTCTTCTACGTCGCCTGCACCCGCGCCAAGCAGCGCCTCTACCTCACCTATCCCACCAACATCTTCGACCGCGCCACCGGCACCATCCTCGCCAAACCCTCCCGCTTCCTCGACGGCATCCCCGACCAGCTCATCGAGGGGTATGTGGTGGAGAGGGA
>JAGTUZ010000052.1 GCA_018224415.1 Bacteroidota bacterium
ACCGTCCCGCCGGTTGGCAGCGGACGCGGCAGCGCAACGGTCAGGTTCCCGCCGTCGACGACCGCCTCCTCGCTGCCGGGGAGGATGGTGCGGGATTCACCGTCCGCCGTGAGCGCGGAGATGCGCATGCCTTCAGTCACCGCGCGTTCGCCCAGCGGCGACAGGCGGGCGGCGCCTTTCCGGTTCATGTTCTGATGCAGTTTCAGCACGAGCTGGCGCAGGGTATCGGGAGCGTTGTTGCGGTAGATGATGGTTGCCTCTCCCTGAAGCAGTCGGCGCTCGGGCATCACGGTCGCGCGGATGCGATAGTCTGCTTCGTTCTGCCAGTATTTCGCGCCCGGCGCGCCGTTCCATGCGCGCGTGCCGCGGTCGTAGGCGCGCCGGATGTCACGCGGCATGTACAGGCCTTCACCGCCGGCAAACGCCTCATGGACAATGATGAAAAGGAAGAGTGCAAGGAGGGAGTAACGGATTGTCGACATGCGGACCTCGTTCGTGTGGGACGAATGAAGCGGACCACACGGGCGGTCCGGAAAAGAGGTTGGCAGGTATGAACGGAGAATACGGAATTTTGTTGCACGAGGCGAACGGCGGGAGGCCCACGTATGCACGCGAGGGAGTGTTGTGACGCTTTCCGATGTCGGGTCCGGGCGCCTTTCACATTCACCCACGGCAGCGTCCCGGAAACATCCGCTGCCTCGATCCCGGCCTGGTACGCCGGTCAGAACGGTTGCGGCAGATCGTAATCCAGGCGCTCGATGGTGAAACGCGCGTAGGTCAGTGGACCGTCAGGAGTTTCCCATGACACGGCGGCCGATGTGGGAACGCGCATGCCGTCGAATACGGAGGGGTCGTCATACGTCCCGTACCAGGGCGTGCGGATCATCTTGCCGTTTACCTCCCGGTAACGATCATCCGTATCGAAACGCAGCAGCGCTCCGTCGGAAGCGACGGTGAAGCGGCCGCGTACCGTGCGTCCCCCGTGCGTGACCGCTGCTTCGAACGTGTCCGGTCCCGTGGCGCGATATTCGATGCCGGGAACAGTGAGAAACGCCGTCGGGAACAAGGGCATTTCGGAGAGATAGCGGAGCAGGGTGGACTGGTCCATCTCCGGTCCTGTTGCATCCACTGCGGTGAACGCCGACAGCGGTTTGATGAGCATGTGTCCGTGTCCGTCCATGTATTTGTCGCGTCCCCGCACCCAGAGCAGCGTATTCAGCTTCATCGTCGCAACCCAGACGAAGGCGGGTTCGGCCGTGTCGTAATATTGTTCGCCGCGGATCGGAAACCAGGCCTCGGTAGCGGAGCGTCGGAAGGTACCGCCGTGGCGCAGGCGCACGAACATCGCCGGCGCGCGGTCATCGGGCAGTGCCCAGGCCAGGTAGCGACGCAGCGGTTCGGGCAGTGCCGTGCTGTCGACGGCGGGCTGGAGCGCCTGCGGTTGATCGCCCGCCATCGCACGCACCTCTCGCCAGACCATGCTGCTGAACGCCTGATGCTGCACAAGCAGATACACGGCCACAGCCGCGACGAGGAAGAAAAACACAAACGCGACAAACATCCGGTCTCCTGGTTGATTCAGGAGAAAAAGATGGAAAGAAATGATACGCGGCGCAAGCGCAAGCGAAAGGCAGGCGCAAGCGCAGGCGGTCCGGTGCTATCAGCAGACAGGACCGTGTCTGAGAGGCGGCCGGAACGCATGGCATACGAATTCCGCCGTGTCTTCCTGCAGCATGTGTTCGAGACGGGCAAGCGTGCAAAGAAGATGCTCGAAGGGCTGGCGTGTTCCGTCCTGCATGCACAGCAGACACAGCGGCGGTTTCGGGATGCTGTCGGGTTCGTAGCGGTTGCCGTCATTGTCGAAAATGCCGACGAATTCGAGGAAGGGTTCTTCGCCCATGATCTTCTCCCAGTGTTGTTGTATGTTTCGTGAAGCGGCTCCCTGCTTCACATATCGGAAAATGTAGCGTCATGCAGCGCCGCGCGCAATGCCCGAATCCGTCCCTGATTTCCGGAGGTCCCATGATCCTGCGTCTCTTCCTGCTGGCATGTCTCCTTCCCGCCATGGCCGCGGAGGCCCGCGTCCTCTTCATCGGCGACGGCGGCTATGCCGGACTCGAGGCGGCCGCGGCCGACGCGCGTCCGGGCGACACCATCATGTTCCGCAGCGGCGTGTTTGCCGGTGGGGCGTTCGTGGCCGACCTGCAGGGGCGACCCGACGCCTGGATCACCATCACGGGGGAAGCGGGCGCGCGCATCCAGGGCGGCACGAGCGCCTTCCAGCTGACTGATCCTGCGTACCTGCGCATCTCGGGGCTGGTGTTCGAGGGACAGACCGGCAACGGTCTCAACATCGACGACGGCGGCAGCTACGACACGCCCGCCCGGCACCTGCTGATCGAGAACTGCGAATGGCGCAGTCTCGCCGCCACCGGCAACAACGACCAGCTGAAGATGTCAGGCGTCGACAGCTTCACCGTGCGCAACTGCCGTTTCGTGGACGGTTCACCCGGCGGGAGCATGATCGACATGGTGGGCTGTCATGCGGGGGCATTCGAGAACAACACCTTCGAGAACGCCGGATCGAACTGCATCCAGGCGAAGGGCGGGACGCAGTATATCCGCATCGAGCGCAACCGTTTCTTCCGCGGCGGACAGCGCGCGATCAACATCGGCGGGAGCACGGGGCTGCCGTATTTCCGTCCCATCGACGCGCCGTTCGAGGCGTCACACATTTTCGTGGCGGCGAACGTCTTCACCGGCGCCGTCGCGCCGATCGCATACGTGGGCGCGGTGAACTGCGCCGTGGTGCACAACACGATCTATCTGCCAGAGAAATGGGTGGTGCGCATCCTGCAGGAGAGCACGGACGCACGTTTCGTTGCTTGCGGAAACAACACGTTCATGAACAATATCATTGTGCTCGGCAACGCCGCCGCGGCACCGACGTTCAATATCGGCGCCAACACCGCGCCCGAGACCTTCCAGTTCCGCAACAACCTGTGGTACAACGTCGACAACGCTGCGTGGGGCGGACCCAACACACCGACGCCGGACCTCGAGTCCATCGTCGGACGTGATCCGCTGCTGCGCGCACCAGCCATGAGCGGCGGGGATTTCGGCCTCGAGTCGTCCTCGCCCGCCATCGGCAGGGGAACGCCCATGTCCGCACCGTTGGTTGATTTCCTCGGTCGGCCCTTCAACGTACCGCCCAGCATCGGCGCGGTGGAGGGCAATCCGCCGGTGAGTGGAATAATCGGATCGTCAGCTCCCGAAACTGTTACCCTCGAACTGTATCCCCAGCCGGCGCGCAGCGTTGTGAACGTGTCCCTCGACGGACTGCGCCCGGGTCTGCTGCAGCTTGTCGTGTTCGATCTCTCGGGTCGCATGCTGCTGTGGCGTTCGGTCGAGACCGCCACGGCATCCCAGACGTTGCGGCTCGACCTCGCCGGTGCCCGGTTGGCGCCGGGTGTGTACCGCCTGCTCGTCTCGGACGGTACGCAGTCGGTGTATCGGCCGCTGCTCATTCTGCGGTAGGCAGGTCCGGGGAGGCGGGCGACGTTACATGACGCCGAAGGCAATGAGGATGAACGCCGGTCCGTTGATCACTGCGTGGATGACCACTCCGGTCCAGCTGTTCTTTCGCCGCTGCGCGACGTAGGGAAGAATGAACAGCAGTGGCAGCATGGTCAGCAGAAGCTGCCAACCGAAGGCGACGTGGAACAGCGACCACCCCGCGCCCTGCACCGCCCAGCCCCATCTCCCGGACGCGGCCTCGCTGCGCGGCAGCATCACGCCGCGCCAGAGGATTTCCTCTCCCATGATATTCAGCACCCAGTACGGCAGCCACACGGCCAGCAGCCAGTAGCGGCCCGCATCCAGCGGTTCGAGATGCATGAACGGGGGCTGCGTCTGCATGTCGGTGCCGGCGAGTGTCATCAGCTGCATCACCAGTCCGCTGCCCGCTCCCGCCGCGGCGATGCCGCCGAAGCTCCAGAACCAGTCGCCGGCATTCATGCGCCGGAAGCGCAGTCGTGTGCTCCAGAGGTCCGCGGTCAGTGGGCCCTCGCCTCGCAGCAGAAAGGCCGCCGCCAGCAGCAGCGGCAGGAACACGCCCAGTCCGCCGACAACGAACCAGAAGAATATCGGCTCGATCCCACTGGTCTGCGACAGCCAGGGGATGGTCAGATGCGTCTGGAGGTAGAGAAGGATTGCGAAACCGGCGAAGATCGCGAGTGAACGGGACGGTGCCAGGGCTGGGGGCTGTGAAGCAGTCATTTCTTGCGATGCATGATGGGGAACGGACAACGCAGCAAGTTAGTGGTTTGCGGGCAGGCAAAAAAAGCCGTCCCGGCGTGGATGTACCGGGACGGCTGTCCTGTCATAACCAGGTGTGCGGTTATGAGGGGGAGAGATGTGCAGGATGGAAAGAGATCAATGCTTGTGCGGGATCA
>JAGTUZ010000053.1 GCA_018224415.1 Bacteroidota bacterium
CATGCACGGGAGTCGCCGTGCTGTTGCCCCTGATGTAGTTCCCCACCATGATGCCGTCCCATCCGCGCATGTTGAAGCCCGGACGCTCGTAGGCGGCGTGGGTGGTCTGGCAGTTGATGTTCGGAATGCCGCGATAGGACCAGTTGCAGTTGTCATCGCGGTATTCGTCCGGAGCGCCCCAGAGATGTCCGATTTCATGGGCGATCACATTGCGCATCGGTGCCGCGAACGGATCGTGCTGTGCCTGCCAGTATCGCGTATCCATCGCGAAATACACGCCCTCGCGGTCGCCGTTATTCCAGGAGATCACGGAGGCGTGCGGCCAGATCTGCTCCTCGCCGCTGGGCTTGTAGGCGATGAATCCGCAAATGGCGTCGTCGGCGTTGTAGGCGCTGCGTACGTTCTTGTTGTACCACCAGCACCACTCGGTGCCGGTGCCGATACCGCTCCATGAGGGCGGCCAGTTGAAAATGGTCGGAACCTTCAGGCGCAGCACGACGACGGGGATGAAGGAGTCCTCACCGACCGCCACCGGTTCGCCGTTGATCTGCGTGACACTGTTCGAGGGACCGTACAGCCGCCACCACGTCGAGATGGTCTTGCCGTAGCGCGCCGCGAAGGTCACCCAGTAGTTCATTCCGACGATATAGAAATTGCGGTAGCGTGTGTAGACGGTGTTGTCCCAGTTCCAGCTTCCCGACCCCGTTTGGCTTTCAAGAAAAAAGCTCGAATGCACGACATACCCGTTGAGGCGCGTGCGGCGATTGACCTGGTCGCCTTCCCCGCCGACCGCCGGCATGCCGCCGATGATCTCGTACGGTGCGTCCTCGCCGGTCTCGAGAATGCTCGTGCATTCCTGGCGATCGATGGTCGGCATCAGCGCCTCGATCTCCGCCTCGCGTTCGGCGATGCGGCGACGGTCCTCGTCGGTGAGCGGACGCTTGATGAAGTCGAGAAACTCGACGATGGCTTCGTCGGCCTCGGTTTCCTCGGCATTGATCTGGTCCATGCTGCGGTTGCGCGCGAATTCCGCCGTGCTGTAGGAGACCGAAAGCACGGAGAGATTGCCCACTGCCGTCTCCAGGCGGGTCGACGCGATGGCCTCACGTGCCGCGGGCGGCACCCAGGCCAGCATGCGGCGCGGCGATGTGATGAGGGAAACCAGTGCGCCGCGGCGTGTCAGCTCGTTGCGCATCTGAATGGCCGACGCGACGTCGGTGCAGTTGAGTTCGATCACCGCAAGGTGTTCGTTGTGCGCGGCGAGCCCCTGCTCGCCGACGTCGGGCGGGACATAGCCCGGTTGCGGCACTTGCGCGAATGCTCCCGCTGCGAACAGCAGGAACGCGGTCAGTGCAAACAGAAATGGTATCCGTCGCATCATGACAGCTCCTTTATTGATATGAATAATGATGATCCTCGTCCACTGTAAAAGAGGAAGCCCACCGTGACCGGAACAGATGTTCGCGAACGGTTTGCATAGGATAAAGGTGCGGGTTCACATAACTGCCGCGCGGTACACTGCAACGGCCGATGAATGTGCTCGGTAGCTCTTTCGTGGTTTCAACGGTTTCATAATACAACTCTGGATATTGCTTGTCAAGTATATCCGGATTAAAAACATCGCGGAGGTGTTCCGGCTAGCGTACGATGGTCATTGTCCGTGCGAGAGACCTTCCGGCGCTTTCGAGTCTGATCGTATAGATACCCGCAGGCAGGGTGTTGCCCACATCGTCGCGACCATCCCATGTCGCAAGTCTGCTTCCCGACGGTTGCGTGCCTTCGGCCAGCGTTCGCAGGCGGCGACCGAGCATGTCATACACCGCGAGGCGGATCACGGATTCCCGATCAATGGTGTACGGAATGATCGTGCGTGCGTCGATGCGTACGGGATTCGGGTAATTGCCGCCGAGCGCAAGCGTCCGGACGGTGGGAACGGCAGAAACATGCATGGAGAGCGCGGTGTTTGCATCCACTTCCAGACCATCGCCACGCTCGCCGTCGAAGACATGCAGGAGGCGTTCTTCCTCGTCACGGACTTCGACCCGGACTCCGGCGGAAACACCGGGCATGGTGATGGTCAGGCGTCCCTGACCGCGCAGCCACACACGATTGTGCCCGGGGAAAAGGAAAGCCGATCCATCGTCGGTGCGCACGTCCAGCAGTCCGGCGGGCGGCGTTGCGGGGAGAGCAAGACGTGCCCGCTCGTCCGGATCCGCCCCACTACCTGCGACAGAGAGTGAGCGCGCATCGCCCTCCTCGTTGACGATGCGCATCGCGGCGACGAGATCCAGCGCGTTGACGGCCTTCCTGTAGGTGGTTTCTTCTCCCCTACCGCCGCTCGCGGAATTGATGGACATGCCCAGTCTTGTTCCCGGTTCGACACGCACCCAGTAGCCCTTGCCGGGAAGGATACTTGACGGTTCGAAATACCCGACAGAGGCATCCCACCCGAACAGGGCCTTGAGTCCACCGGTGGGTGTCTGACTGATCGCCGAGACGGCAACCGGCCTGGCCATCGACCCGATCATGTTCCATCCATACCCGCCAGGCTCACCGAGTCCGTTGAGATCGCGCCATTCGTACGACGGCGTCGCCAGCCCGACAAGCGTGATGTCCGAGGCCGTCGATTTCATCCAGTATCCGCGACCGAATTCCAGTTCGCCTGCGAACACGTACCTTCCCTCGCCAGTGTTGAAACCATATAGCTGGTCCGCCGGCCCCAGCAGCTGAGCCGTGCGTGACTCCTTGAGCAGCAGCGGTGTGGAGACCATCTGCCAGTCGCCGTCGCCATCGAGGACGAATCGTTCTGCTTCGCCGCTCCCATCGGGCAACGGCGGCGGTATCCGGACAATGGATGTATCCCGCCGCTGCTCTCGATCGTCGGGCTCGCTGATGATCACGATTTCCCTTTCCCTCAATGTCGGAGGCGTTCCTTCCCGTCCGCAGAGCCGGACATGCAGCACGGAATCCATCTGCGTGAATTCGAGCAGCCGCATCGGCGTGACCGTACCGGACTCCTCCTTCTCGCCGAAACGCAGGGAGTAAGGATTCGCATACGGACGCAGTTCGCGGCTGCTTCGATCGCGCAATTGCAGGGAGACGGTGACGCAAGGCCAGGCCGTCCTGGCCACGGAGACGACCGACACTTCCAGCTCGTTTTCCTTTGTCGGCACCGGGCAGATGCGCTCCTTCACTTCGACGCTGAAGACATACGTGCCTTCGTCAGCGAACTCCACTTCGGACACGGCACGCAAATCGATCGTGCCCGGCCGTCCCTGAATCTTCAGAATGTAATCGACCGCCGGCGATGCCGCGGGCAGGTCCCACGTCATGCGCACCGGAGCGGCGCCGCCGGTCTGGACTCGACCCTGAAACGTGTGTCCGTTCTTGATCGCGCGCAGATCGGTCGTGCTTCCCTGCGACCCCGTGATGTTGATCCAGCGAATGTCCGGTGCCGAAGGCGGCGGGATAGGCGGTAGATCGGTCTGCCCCGCCTCAAGCCCATCGGCTGCTCCTGTGGCCATCCCGTACTCGAGCACGACCTCGCCCTGCCGCGCGTTGCGGAGATTCAGCGCGTGATTCCAGGCGCTCATGGGTTCCGGAACGCAGGGCGACGGCGCATAGAGAGCGATCAGGCGCTTGCTTGTCCACAACGGAACGGAGATGGGATTGTCCGTGCCGGTTGTGTCACCACTCCAGCCGATGAATGACCAACCTGCGGGAGGCTTCGCTTGTGCAAGCGCGACCTCGCCCACCGGACGGGTCACACGCGATTCGATCACGCCTTCGGGACCTTCCGGATGGATGACAACCAGCTCGGCCATGGAAGCGTGTATGGGCTGGATCATGGGATAGAGTTCGTAGACTCCGACAGGCGTCGTCGGACCGAGATTCAGCACAGCCGGATTGCTCTGCAGGTTTCCGAACGTGCCGCCAAAGCCCAGGAAGTTGTATCCCGGCGGGGTTTGATAGTACATGTTGAACGTGGCAAGCAGGACAGGATCGACGCCGTTGCGAAAGAGATCATACGCCGGATGCGGACGCATCACGATTTCGCCTGGGATGGGTCCGCGAATCCGCAGCGTGACACACTGCTCACAGAGGATTTCATTCAATACCCGTGTCCGTTCGACAACCATCTCATATTCGCCGAAGCCGAAATGTCCGCCTGTCTTGTCCACGTAGTCACGCGAGAAGGACTCGCTGATTTCCGCATCCACCATGACGACATACTCCCCGTTGCGCGTCAGATGCAGGACAAGACTGTCGCCGACGATGGTAGGCATGATGTCGATGATGGAACCACTGGGCCGCGCGCGCAGCCGGGGTTTGAAATTCGATTCTTCCTTCACTCGAAGAGTGAACGTGTGGCGTGCCCCGAAACCGAATTCGTCCACGCCACTGACCACGATGCGGTAGAAATCCGCGGCCGGAACGTAATACTCGCCTGTACCGGTTTTTGGTGTGATCGGAATCGCGGCATCGATGGTATAGGACTCCATTCCCGGGCTGGAAGGTGGAAGAAGTTTCGGAGATGTGACCCAGCTGGGTCCGTTCCCATCGTAGCAGTACTTCGCGCTCGAAGGTATTGACGGGCGCATCGTCACTTCCGCGACCCTCGACGGTGTGCCACGGATTCCGTTGAACTCACCGACGATGCGAAACCGATACCGCTGCTGTGCCCTGATGGGTACAGTTCTCGTCGCGCTCCCCAACTCAGGAATCGCGTGAATATGCACCCCGGTCCATCGACCGATGGGCACGTCGTACGGTGCGATGGTGTAATGCAGTTCGTTTAGTTCTCTCCAGTTCCCACTGTACATTTCGTACTCGATGATCGTCCGCGCGTCCGACATGTCATAGTGGTTGAGCCATTTCAGCGCAATGGCTTCGGATGGCCTCTGGCTTGCATCGGCTGGCGCGAGATGCGCCTCGAGTGTCACATTCGTTGTAAAAATGTCTGGCGGGTTGGCCGTGTACACGGCGCGAACATCGGTGATAGGATTCTCCAGCGTTGACGAATAGGATTCCGGATTGAGCTCGAGTCCCTGCCTGGCGAGCGTCCTCGTCACACCATTTGCGTCCGTCACCTCCCAATAATCGAAATAGCGCAATGAATCGGCGATGAAGACACGTGCCGGCGCCACGACGCGATGGCAAAAATCGAAGTCCATCGGGACGCCTATCGGCGTGGTGATCGTATCTCCGCCGGTCCTGTCACAGGAGACGAGAATCAACGGGATGCCATCCGGCGAGCTGTGGAACAAACGCACGGGCACCATTTCCGCCGCGGAAATGACACCGGTATGCACCGGCGTGGCGATGCTGTTGCCGCCGAGATAGTTGTTTCTCATGATACCCTCACCCCCCGTCATGTTGAAACCCGCCCTGCCAAAAGCGGGACGGACCGTCTGACAGTTGAGGTTGGCGACCCCGCGATACGTCCAGTTACAGTTGTCCGTCTTGTATTCGTCCGGCGCACCCCACAGATGACCGAGTTCATGTGCGATCACATTTCGCATTGGCTTCCCTTCCGGGTTGGAACCCGAGTACTGCGTATCCATCTGGAAAAACACGCCGTCTCTCTGTCCATTTTGCGTGATGATCAGCGCCCGGGGCCAGAGCCCGCCGGCACTGTCTTTCGACGGCTTGTACGCGATGAATCCGCAGATTGCATCATCCGCCCCGAAGTTCGTGCGCGTCCGCCGGTTGTACCATTCACACCAGCGTCGCGCTTCGGTAAGACTCTTGTCGTCGCTTGGTTTGTCGTTGCCCAATGGGAATGCTCCCAGTTGCAGAATCACCAGGGGAACGAACGCATCGACACCGATTTTCACCGGTTCTCCGATCACTTGCGTTCTGTAGTCCGTCGGCGCATACACGAGCCACAGCGTGGTGATGGTTTTCCCGTAACGCGCGGCAAAGGTCGTCCAGTAATTGATCGCCGAGATAGTGAGATCCCGGTAACGGAGGTAGACGTTGTGATCCCAATCCCATGCACCTGTCGTGCCGAGACTCTCGACGAAAAACGTCGATTGCACCACCAGACCCTTGAGCGCCGTCGCATGATGGACGCGATCTTCGTCCAGACGGATGGCAGGCAGACCCGTGTACCCGAAATCGCCCTCATATGTCGGATCGACCCCTTCCTCGATAAGGCACGCGCGGCCTCCGTGTTCAGCGAGCATTCGTTCATGGCGCCGTTCCTCTTCCGCGACCAGTTCCGGATCCGGGGGAGTCAGGTTGCGGACGTGATCGAGATAGGCGACGATCGCCCTGTCCGCCTCCGTCTCCTCTTCAAGAATCGACAGCGGCGTGCGCTGCATCGCAAACTCGGCGCTGCTGTAGGAAATCGACCGCACGGAAATGCTTCCCACCGCGGTCTCCAACCGTGTGGAGGCGACCGCGGCACGGGCCGCGGGCGGCACCCATGCGAGCATGCGACGGGGAGACGTGATGATGGACACGAGCGCACCGTTCCTTGCAAGCGCGTCGCGCAAATTGACCGCAGTCCCGATGTCCGGACAATTGCTTTCGATGACGGCAAGATGCTCGTTGTACGCCGCGAGGCCGTGGGCGGAGAGTTCAGGCGGCACATAGCCGATGCCCGGGACAGGCACCTGTCCGAAAAGCGGCATACTCACGAACAGAAGCAACAACAGTACGATATGGCGTCTCATCATCATTCCTCATCCGTGGAGATGGTTGTATCCCTGCGATCGCATTGCACATGCGCTCGCCTGGAAGGTGTAATCATTATTGAAGCTGAACCAACGCAAGTATACCTATATCGGCTATTCATTATCAAGTATATCCAGGTTAAATTCGCAATGATTTTCTATCTTTCTCCCAGGTCCGGCACACACACGCGTGCAGCGTGTGGAGAGCGGATCACACGCGAAGCATGGACAACGGAGTACCAGGTTTTATGGACGGTGACACATCCCGCATTCTCGACGCCCTGCGAGGGCGGCGCGGCCCTGACGACATCGACCGATGGGAGATCGTCGTGGCGGAATCGGCGCAGCTTGCGCTGCTGTTCGAGTACAGCCGCCTCTTCGACATCCCCTGCACATTCGACCCCGGCGTGCCGCTGCATTACAGCAAGGCTGCGCGCACGCTGGTCTGCTGGCTGCGCTGGCTGTCGGAAGGATATGCCGGACGCCATCTGATCCGCATGATGTACGACGGCATCCCGGCGCCACAGGAGGAAATCGTCGACGACGTGCGCGGGGGACGCCTGCAGATGGCCTCCCTGCTGCGCCGCGCGGGCATCGGCAGCGGACGCGCGCGCCTGCTTCCCGCGGTCGACGCGTTCATCGAAAGACTCGACGCAGAGGTGAATGACAAGGACGGAAAGGCCCTCTCCCAGGCCCGCGCCAACCGCAACTGGCTGTGCCGGCTGCTCGAGACCACGCCGCCGCCGGACGCGGAAGGCCTGCTCTCCCGACACGCACTTGCGGAAGGCGCACATCACCTCGTGACCACGCTGTGCCGGGACGCCTATCCCGGCGAGGAACTCGCGCTCGCGCGCGTGGCGGAACTGATGGTGTCATTGAGTGGGGACGCGGACCGCCGGTTGCCCGCCCGCGACGCGACGGAACAGCTCATCGCGCTGCTGGGCGAGACCTTCGTGCCCATGCTGCTGCAGGCGCCGGGTCATGACGCCATTGCCACCACCTCCCCGCTGCCGGGACACCTGCACGCCACCCTTCGTCCCTCAGGCAGCCGGAAGAGCATCCGCATTGAAGCGGAGGAACGCG
>JAGTUZ010000054.1 GCA_018224415.1 Bacteroidota bacterium
ATAGTCCGTGTGGACCTGCGCTGCATACGAGCAATCAGACCTGTGTCGAAATCAAGACCGTGACATCGGGTACGCTCAGCAAGTACGTCTACACCAACGGACAGCCAGGCTGCACGGGCAAGTACAGGATCTGGTTCCGCAACAACGGCAGTGCGCCCATCACAACCATGACCATAAACGACACGATCCCCACGGCGCTGACGGGCCTTTCCATTGGTTCCACCTCGTCTTCACTGGCCGTGGCGCTTACGGGAAATATCGTGACGGCCACCCTGACCTCGCCGCTTGCACCGAATGCCTGCGTCTACTTCGAGGTGAATTTCTCCATCCCGAATGCCGCGACCGTCGGCAGCGTGGTCACGAACTGCGCCACGGCGAACATCACCGTCGCGCTGCCCATTACCATTACCGACTGCGCGACCTTCACCATCAACGCTCCTGCGCCGAAACCCTGCGTGTGGAAAGAGGTCTGTAACGAGCAGACCGCGTACAATCCCGGCGATGTGTTCCGCTATCGCCTCCGCGTGCAGAACATCGGCGGATTGCCCATCAGCGGCGCAGCGATCACCGACGTGTTGAATCCGAATCTTGAATACGTCGGGAATCCGTCCTACTACACGGGCACGTCCTGGAACACGCCGTGCACGAATGTGAGCAACTGGACAGGCGTCGGATTCTCGCAGTCCGGCCAGACCCTGACGTTCACCCTTCCGGACATCCCTGCCACCTGCCAGAACATTTTCTACGGCAACTGCGGCATGTACGGGACCTTCGGCGTGCCATTCCACTTCATCGAGTTCGACGTCAAGGTCGCCGACACCAGCGCACTCGGGAACATCCCGAACCAATTCGGTATTTCTGGTGGCAACTTGACCGGGACCACCGGCTCGAACATCGAATACGTCAACGTCATCGGCACCACCGGTTTCTTCCTCGAGAAGGGCGTTGCATCGGACACCACGAGTTGGGCCTCCACCGCGAACGCAACGGCAGGTTCAAACGTAAATTATCGTCTGCGTCTCACCGTTGCCCCCGGCAGCGTGGGCCTCAGGCATGTCACCTTCGCGGATCTGCTCTCGCTCGACAATACGCCGGGTGACGATCTGATCCTCGGTCCCTGCACTCCGCGCGGCAGCGCCTTCGACATCGGCTTCGCCTCGCCGCTGGGCACAGTCCCCACCGCGTCGGATTACAAGAACGCGAGCAGTTTTGCCAGCGTGAACATCTTCACTCCGACAGGAGCCCCCGGTTCGATGTTTACCAGTGGCTGCGGCACAATGGGCAGCTGGTCACCGGGCATCGCCGCACTGGACCAGAACCTCGGCTGGTATTTCGGCTCTGCACCGATCGGTGCGGGCAACACCGCGACGGCAATGTTCACGGCAACGGTTTCATCCACCGCCAAAGACAGCGAGGTGGCCTGCAACACCTTCGCGGCCAACGCCGCCGTGCGCCACCTGATCAACAGCGCGGTGACGACCGATCAGGTGATCGGCAATCTCGAATCAGGCACGGCCTGCGTGACGGTGTCGAAGGACACGTCGAGTACCGAATGCTTCACCGTGAAACCAGAATCCATTGTCAATACCGGGACAGACGCGGCGGGCAACTGCACGTACGACATCATTGTCAGTATCAGCAATCCCGGCGTGCCGGTCACCGGATATTTCGAATCCGATTACGGTACGGTCACACCCCCGACACTGCTCATTCCCACGGGAACGACGCTTGACACGCTGACCTTCGCCGACATGCCGCCAACGGACAACTTCATCTGCATCCGCTACGGCATCTTCGATCCGACCGGAGCGAAACGTCTGTGTGACAGTCTGTGCATCGACCTGCCGCCCTGCGGACAGACCGGCGACCTGTGCGACTCGCTCGACGTCAAGATCACCGCGGTCGTCTCGGCCGGCATCGACCCCGACGGCAACTGCAACTACACGGTCACGCTCGGCGCGACCAACAATTCTTCGGCTCCCGTACCCCTGTGGTTTGATTCCATCCAGGGCAATGTGACCCCGGGCGCACTCACCCTGCCCGTCGGCCCGAGCACGCAGACACTCACGTTCTCCGACACCCCGCCGGCGGACAGCTTTGTGTGCATCCGCTTCGGGTACTCGCAGCAAGGCGTTCGTGTCGTCTGCGACAGCATCTGCTTCAACATCAAACCCTGCGACCTCATCGGCGAATGTGATTCGCTGTCGGCGCAGCTCAAGTCCGTCACATCGTCCGGGTTGAATGCCGCAGGCAACTGCGTCTACACCGTCGACATCTCCTACGCAAACGCGTCCGTCTCCGGCATCCCTGTCTGGTTCGATTCGAACGCAGGCAGCGTGGCGCCCGCGACGCTGACCATCCCGACCGGCAGCAGCACGCAGACGCTCACGTTCACTGACACAGCGCCGACGGACGCGTTCGCCTGCATCCGCTACGGTGTGTTCGATGCCACCGGCGCACGCGTGCTGTGTGACAGCATCTGCTTCGACATCGAACCCTGCGATGACACGGCACCGTGCGACTCCCTGATCAAGGCCGAACTCGACACGGTGTGCTGCGATTACAAGGCCACCATCATCAACGGTCCCGGCACGCCGATCACATCGATTTCCTACACCGTCATCGGCGGCACGGTAAACCACTTCACAACCATGCCTTGTTTGCCGGTCTCGCCGGCACCGGTTGGCAGCAGTTCGGGTGTCCTGACGTTCAGTCCGGCATGCGCCAGCAACATCATGTTCAACTTCCAGGCGACCCCGACAACCCCGTCGAATGCAATCACCGTTGTATTGGTTGTACATCACGGACGGGATTCCTGCATCCTGCGCTTCCAGTACACCTGCGACCGGACGCCGCTGCAGCGCTGCGACGACCTCAAGGTGAAGCCGTACGTCTCGGCAGGCCTCGCGCTTTCCGGGCGCTCCTTCACCATCTTCAACAACAAGGTGCCTGCTTCGCCGATCACGTTTATCGACGTGACGCCGCTCCCGACACCATGCAGTGTGGTTGGTGGCGGACTGCAGGTCGACTATGTCACGACGCCATGGTCCTCCCCCTACACCCGCATTCCCACAAGCGGTTTCATCAGCGCAAACACGGCGGTGGCTTTCAATCTCGCCATCCCGTATTCGTGCAGCTGGACGGGCAACGTACAGATCGTTGTGCATCATGCCGACGGTGACAGCTGCGTGTACACCTACGGCCCATGGAAGGCCGCACTCGGCATCGGCACGGGCGTCGTGCTGACCGACCCGATCAAGGGTCGCGTCTACGCGAAGAAGCTCCGTCTGCAGAATATCGCCGGCAGTGCACCCGTGAAGTGGCTGTCGGTGAGCGTGGAGTCGACCGACGATGTCATCATCGCCGGTTCGGGACGCCGCTGGGAAAGCGCCTCGCTTGCCCAGGGTGCGGAAAGCCTCGAAGGCTACGACCAGGGTGAAACCGATGCGCTGTTCACCTTCGAAACCCCGATTGCCGCAGGCACCACCAGCGGCGACTTCAACCTCGTTGTCGCCCGGGATTCCGCCGCGACCGGCACGCCGGTGGTTCGGTGGACAACGTACGACAGCGACGGCAATGCCCTGGCCACCGACACGATTGGCATCAGCGGCACCGTGCTCACGATCCGCGGCAGTGGAAGTCTGTCCTTCGCCGGGGACTTCGAGCTGCTGCAGTCCTTCCCGAATCCCGCCACGCACAGTGCCACGATCAACTACGCGCTCAAGCGCGCGATGACCGTGCAGCTCGAGCTGTACAACCAGCTCGGCGAACGCGTCGCGAAGATCGGATCGGGCTTCGAACACGCCGGTCTGCACTCGGCACGTCTCGACATGGCGGGCCTCGCACCGGGCACATACTACATCCGGCTATCCTCACCCGAAGGAGCGGTCACGCGTCCGCTGCAGATCGCGCGGTAACGCGCGCGGTCGAGCCGCCAAGGCGTCTCAATAAAAAACCGGGCCATCCTGAAATCAGGATGGTCCGGTTTTGTTGTTAGTCCGGTTTCGTTTTGCCTTCTCCGCGCTGAAATCTGCGTCCATTTCGCTACATTGTGCTTTTATCCACCAGGCGCAGGACGTCGTGAAATCGTTGTTCAGATTGGTACGCAGGATGTACATTTGGGTCGAGAGTTTCTCGACGAAGCCCGGCGCGATGTGGGCGCTGTTCATCATCGCGTTCATGGAATCGTCGTTTTTCCCCGTGCCCCCCGACGTACTGCTCATCGCGCTGGCGGTGGCGATGCCAAAAAAGTCGTTGCACTTTGCTGCGGTGTGCGCTGCCGGATCCGTGTTTGGTGGGATGTTCGGTTATTTCATCGGATACGAACTGATGGACATCGTCGGCCGTCCGATCATCAATTTCTACAACGCCCAGGAATACTGGGTAAAGGTGGAGGAGGCCTACCGGGGTCCCGTGGGTGTGTGGTTCCTCATCGCGGCGGCGTTCACTCCGATCCCCTACAAAGTGGCCACGATTGCCGCCGGTGCCACGCTGATGCCGTTTCTGCCGTTTGTCATCGCCTCGGCGGTCGGCCGCACGGCACGCTTCTTCCTCGTGGCCGGACTGATCTGGAGATTCGGCCCCTCGATCAAAACCTTCATCGACAAATACCTCGACAAGCTTTCCATCGCCTTCGTCGTACTTCTCGTGCTGGGTTTCGTGGCGGTAAAGTATGTGTTCTGAGACTTGGCGCTTGTAACTCCACAGCGCAGATAATTTCCGGTACGCAGTACGCGGTACGCAGTACGCGGTACGTTTTGTTCATATAGCGTAAAGCGTACGGCATAAAGCAGCGCCCTGTCGACCCGCCAAAGGCGGATGGACAGGGCGCACTTCTATCACAGCGGGCCCGGGGGGGGCCAGCGCGTTTTAGTTCTTTTTGGTCTCGGTCTGCTTGGTGCTGGTCTTGTGGGCCATGGTGCAACCGTCGCCACACTTGTCGCCGCACTCGTGCTTCGAAGCCATTTTCTTGGTCTTCGTCGCGCTACGATCGCAGCAGCCAGACTTCCTGGCCTTGCTGTCGCAGTTTTCGGTCTTCGCCTGCTTGGACTCGGCCTTGGGCTTGTCCTGGGCCTGGACGGTGGTCAGGGACATCGCGAGTGCGAGCACCGCGACGTAGCTGAGAACCTTTTTCATAAGAACTCCTGTGTATTGGATGAGTGGTGGTGTTTTGCGGATTCAGCGTATCTGAAATGTAGACCTCCCCGGAGGGAATTCCAAGTCATAAAATCCGAACTCCCGGGCTTTCGCGCAAGGGAAATCGGCAGCGGTGCGGTGGAATCGTCGGAGCCCCTCACCTGCTCTCCGGCGGGATCCCACGAGAGGCCTTCCCTCTCCGCGAGGCGGGCCTGGCATCCGTCCCCCCATGCGGAAACGGTCAGGCCGTACGCAGCGCCCGTACGCACTCGAAGCAGATGATGCCGGTGGCCACGGCGACGTTAAGCGACTGTTTTGCACCGAACATCGGAATTTCAATAGCGAGATCGCAGAGCGCAAGTGCGTCGTCGGAGATGCCCGCGATTTCATTGCCCACGACAACCGCGAGAGGAAAGATGTCCTGCGTCAGGTCGAAGCAGGAAACGCTTGCATCCGTGTGTTCGAGCGCGGCTACGCGCCACCCATCCCGTTTCAACCGTTCGAGGACCTCACGCACATCGTAGACGTACTCCCACGGCACGGTCACCTCCGCGCCCAGCGCTGTTTTCGAGATTTCCTTGCGCGGTGGATACGGGGAATAGCCACAGATATACAGTTTCTCCACCAGCGCGCCGTCGCAGCTGCGGAAGATCGAGCCGACGTTGTACAGCGACCGCACATTGTCCACCACGATCACCAGCGGGTGCCGCGGCTTTGCGCCGATCTCTTCGTGCGGCGTCCGCTCGATCTCGTCATGTCGGAGTTTTCTCATACGGGCTTCCGTTCGAAAACGAGCAGCCGTTCTTTCCCGAGACGGGGTTTGACGGAGGTGTCCGGCGTGTCTTCGTATTTCAGAAGGAAAAACTCCTCTGCGTCGGACTTGAATTCCTCCACGTCGATGGAGAAGGGCGGTCCGCCCGGCCTGCCGTCGACGGGAAAGAGCAGCGCGAGCAGGATGCCGCCCGGCCGCAGCGTCTCCGCGGCGAAGCGCAGGAACTCGGTGCGGCGCGCAGGTTCGATGGCGCAGACGCAGGTGTATTCCAGTACCAGGTCGAAGTGGACGGGAAATTCCTTTCCGAGGGGAAACATGTCGGCCTCGAGCACCTGCATCTCGATGCCGCGCTTGCTGCGTTCGGCATGCAGCCAGCGCAGGGGTTCTGCCGAGAAATCCACCGCAGTCACATCCCATCCGTGTTCGGCGAAGAGCAGGGCGTCGTATCCGCGTCCGCTGCAGGGCACGAGCACCCGCGGCGCGCGGTCGAGCGCGGAGAAATCCGCACCGCCAAGCGGACGGAAATCAAATCCCATCCGTTCGACGAGGTCCACGAACACCGGTGTGGGCGTGCCCATGTCCCATCCGTCGCGGTCGGCGCGGTAGGCTTCGTCCCAGTACCCGGGCTCGTTGATGTCCGTGCTGTTCATGTCTGCGCGTGCTCCGGAACGATTGACCCGTTCCAATACCAGACCTTCATGTCCTTCATTCACCACTCCGGTGCCAGTCACTCTTCGGTGTGTAGGAACGTTGCAGCGCGCGCTGTTCGGCATGCCGGCGTTCGGCGAGGGCGACGAGGCGGTCGAGCAGTTCCGGATACGGGATGCCGACGGCAGCGAAGAGTTTTGGATACATGCTGATCGACGTGAAGCCCGGGATGGTATTGATCTCATTGATGAAGAGTTCGCCGGTGGAACGGGAGAGCAGGAAATCCACCCGCGCCATTCCCTCGCATTCCAGCGCACGAAAGGCCTGGACGGCCAGCGCGCGGATGCGGTCGGCCATGTCATCCGGCAGATCCGCCGGGATAAGCAGGGCCGAGGCGTTGTCGACATATTTGGCGTCATAGTCATAGAATTCGTTGCTGGGCACGACCTCGCCCGGGACGCTGGCGAAGGGATCCTGGTTGCCCAGCACGGCCACCTCGATTTCCCGCGCTTCCGGGACGGCGTACTCGACAAGCACCTTGCGGTCGAACAGCGCCGCGTGGCGCAGGGCAGCGATCAGTTCCGCACGCGTCGTCGCCTTGCCGATGCCGACGCTGGAACCCAGGTTCGGAGGCTTGACAAACAGCGGCAGGCCGAGCGCCTCCTCCGCTTCCGCTGCGATTTCCTCGACACGCACGCGCACCTCGGTGGAAGGGTAATGCAGGAAGGCAGGCACCGGAATCCCGGCATCGCGATGCAGGCGTTTCTGCAGCACCTTGTCCATCGCCACCGCCGATCCGGCCACCCCGGCACCGACATAGGGCACATCGGCGAGTTCGAGCAGACCCTGTAGCGAACCGTCCTCCCCGAAGGTCCCATGGATCACCGGAAACACAACGTCGATAGCGACCTCTTCCAGCGTCCCGCCTTTTTCCACCAGCAGTGCCCGTCTGCCGGGATCGGCCGGCAGGAAGCATGGCGCGCAATCTGCTGCGCCACCGTCAACACTCGGGCCGCCGTCAACACTCGGGCCGCCCTTACGCAGGAAGGCCATCGCTCCCGGACCCGTCCACCAGCGCCCCTGTTTGTCCACCCCCACCGGCACGATTGTATACCGCGCCGGATCGAGCGCCTTCATGACGGATTCCGCGGACACCAGGGAGACTTCATGTTCTCCCGATCGTCCGCCGAACAGCACGGCGATGGTTTTGAGCTTCATGGATGCATTCGGTTTGTGGTCGTTTTCCTTTCAAATGTACGGCGGTCGAAGCGCGAGACAAAACCCCAAATGGAAAGGAGAGAGGAGAGAAGGGAAAGGGGGATGAGGGGCGACGAGGATCGAAGGGACCCCCGCGCAGCAGCGCGGGAGGTCAATTCCTCAGTGGTCACGTCCCGCGCTGATGCGCGGGGGTCCCTCTCCCCTTTCCCCTCTCCCCTCTCCGCCTTCGCATTCTATGTGACCACATTTTGTCAAATACACTTGACACCGTCTCCACAATACATTACATTGCCCCCATGAACGACGACGCCCTGATCGGAACGAATCTGCGGGAGGTGCGCAAGCGCCTGGGGTGGACGCAGGCAGAACTGGCGGAGCGCGTCGAGGTGAG
>JAGTUZ010000055.1 GCA_018224415.1 Bacteroidota bacterium
CACACGACAAAGGCATAATCCTCAAGGAAGCCGGGGATACCCGCCTCCGTCCCGCGCAGGCGGCGCAGAAGGCGGCCATCGGGATCGCGCATCCGTTCGAGCAGCGCATCGGCGGCGCGTGCCGCAAGTTGCGTGATGTCTTCATCTTCGAAGGCCTGTCCAGCCCGAGCGAGCGCGGCGATCATCAGGCCGTTCCATGACGCAAGCATCTTGTCGTCGAGCGACGGGTGGATGCGCTGCGCGCGGTACGCAAAGAGATCCGCTTTGACGCGGGAAACGAGCGAGAGCGCCATGTCGAGCGAATGTTCATGCCTCCGTGCCCATTCTTCCGGATCGACGGCGATGTGAAGAATATTTTTTCCATGTTCGAAATTCCCGGCGGGCTCGATGCCGAAGTATTCTCCGAGCATGGCAGCATGTTCGCCCGCGATGTCATCGAATTCGTCCTTCGTAAACACATAAAAGCGTCCCTCCTCTCCTTCGCTGTCCGCATTCTCGGCCGAATGGAACAGCCCCGAGGCGTCGGTCATGTCACGGCGCACATAGGCAATCAGCTCCTCCGCCACGCTGCGGTACGCCGGCTGCCCTGTTGCCTGGTAGGCATCGGTATACGCCATGAGCAACAGCGCGTTATCGTACAGCATTTTCTCGAAATGGGGCACGAGCCATCGGCGGTCGACGGAATACCGGCAGAAGCCGCCGCCGAGATGGTCCCACATTCCGCCGCGGTACATGCGCAGCAGGGTGTGTTCAACCATGCCCATCAGTTCGTCGTCGTCGGTAACGCTTGCACGGCGGATCAGGAAGGAAAGCATGTGTCCCATGGGAAACTTCGGTGCGTCGCCGAATCCGCCGAACGCGCTGTCGTACGAGCGCTTGTATGACAGCACCGCCCTTTCCAGCACGTCATCAGGGATCGTGCCCTTCTGTGAGCCCATGCCCGCGGCGAGCTGTGCCTGCAATTCCTCGCCGATGGACTCGATGCGCGAACGCTCCTGCTTCCATGTGTCGTGCAAGGCCGTGAGCACGCGGAGGAAACCGGGGCGCCCCCGGCCGTCATTTTTCGGAAAATATGTTCCGGAGTAAAAGGGTTTTTTCTCTGGTGTAAGAAATGCCGACAGCGGCCAGCCGCCGGAGCCGGTCATGGCCTGGCACACGGTCATGTAGATATGATCGATATCGGGCCGTTCCTCCCTGTCGACCTTGATCGCGACATAGCGGTCATTGAGCAGGGCGGCGACTTCCTCGTCTTCGAAGGATTCGTGTTCCATGACGTGGCACCAGTGACAGGTGGAATAGCCGATGGAGAGGAACACCGGCTTGTCTTCCTGCCGCGCCTTCTCGAAGGCCTCTTCGCCCCAGGGAAACCAGTTCACCGGATTCCGCGCATGCTGGAGCAGATACGGGCTGGAGGAGAAGACGAGCCGGTTGAAATCGGGGCCGCCGTCGGGAGGGAGTGTGGAAGGATCGGGATAGTCGAACATGCCGTCACGGCGTTTCTGAGTGTCATTCATCGTGTTCCTTTCGCTGCATGGGGACCACCCGCACGCACGAGCACGCGGGATGTTTCAGTGACAACGCGAAGCGGGGTAGGATGATTCCGGGCGGCGAGCCGCGGGATGCGAGACGGAAGATTCCGGAGGGAGGTCAGTTCTGCCGGCGTGGCCGCGAGCACTCGATCAGCACCATCCACGCAAAGCGACGTGTGAAGGGGAGTAAGGTAAACAGTGCGCTATCGAGCGCGCGCAGGGCGGTTTGCAACGGACGGAAGAGCGGCGTACCGCGCAGCGGTACGGAGGTGAGGGTGAAGAGGTTGTAGTAGCGGCAATCCACGCGTTCGAAGAAAGACTCCGCGAGGCGGATGTCTCTGGTTTTCAGCGGATGTTCGTCCTCGGAACGCATCGCGGGAGTGAGACGACGGTACAGGTTGATGAGGGGATTGTGTCCCATTGGTTCGATGAACACCGCACGTCCGTCATCATCGAGCACGCGTGCGATTTCCGCATAGGCGCGGGACAAATCAAGATGGTGGAGGATGCCCGTGCCGGCGACGACATCGAAATCGTGATCGTGAAAGGTCATCGATTCAGCATCCATCACTTCGTAGCGGATGGAGAGGCTGGCGGCGGCGGCGCGTTCGCGGGCGACGCGGATGGCTTCGGGAGAAAGATCGATGCCCGTTGTGACCGCACCCTGTTCCGCCCAAGCCCGTGTCGATTCCCCGTCGCTGCAGCCATATTCGAGCAGGCGCCGCTCGCGGCTCAACTGGAATACGCGATGCGTGTATTCGTCGCGGGGGCGCTGCATCAAGACGTAGTACTTCTCCGCCGGCTTGCGGCTCATGTCCTCTTCCAGGATGCGTGCATCCTGGAATTCCTGTTCACGCTGCAGTCGGTTTTTCTCGGACATGGTGATCGTTTTATTCCTCTTCTCATCACATGGAAGTACACGTTTCCCTGCCTGAAGCATCAAGTCTCCCAGCTGGAAGCATCAAGTTACCCTGCCACATCCATCCATTGCAAGTGCGCCGGCGTTTGCAGGGGTGTTACCGTCGGTCTGTTGTCCGGCTCCATTACGCAGCGTAACTTGAACGTCAGAACACAACATTATCTGTCATGAAAAGCTCACGCATTCTCGCTCCAGCATCCTTGATCGCGGCCACGGCGCTGTTCCTGGCGACATGGCCATTCCGCGATGTGTTTCTCGGGGGACTGCTGCATGCCTTTGCGGAGGCCTCCATGATCGGAGGACTGGCGGACTGGTTTGCCGTCGTGGCGCTGTTCCGGCACCCGATGGGACTGCCGATCCCTCACACTGCCATCATCCCGCGACATCGCGAGAAACTCACTTCAGGTATTATCGACATGGTGCAGAACCGCTGGCTGACGAAGGATGTGATCCTGGAGCGGCTCTCCGGCTGGAGCATCAGCACGTTCCTGCTTGCTTCCCTGCAGACGGAAGCGACTCGCGTGAAAGCCAGGCAACTGCTGCGCGGGGCGTTGCGTGAAGTCGTGGCGGACATCGACGCGCAGCGCCTTGCCGAGCGTCTCGCCGATATGCTCGTGCGCAGTGCCGGCACGGAGGACATTCTCCGCTGGCTGCGGGTGCTGGGGGAACGCGGCATGGCGCAGGGCTGGCACGGCAGTGTGTTCACGCATGCCGTGGGACAGGCATCGGACTGGCTCGACACCCCGGAGGTGCGTACCGTGATCGTGTCGCATCTGCGCGATATCGCCGAGGATTACGCGTCGAATCCGCTGAGGCGCATTGGCAAGTGGATGGCGGAAAGTGTCAATGCGCTGAACTATGACGACCTGGCCGAGGCGATCGTCCGCACCCTCGGCGAGGAATTCGACCACATGCGCCATGACGGGCAGCACCCGGCGCGGGCGGATTTCGAGCGCTGGCTGCGTACGCTGCTCGAGGATCTGGAAGGGCGCGAGGACATCCGCGCTACGGTCGATCAATGGCGCGGAGAGCTGCTTGAGGGCGGACGCGCCGCCGATCTGCTGCGGCAGCCGGTGGAGCGGTTGCGGACCTGGCTCATTGAGGATCTCGCCCGGGACGACTCCGTCATCATCCTGCAGCTCGGACAGGCCCTTGATCGCGCGCTCGAACGTTTTGGCAAGGACGCAGCGGCGCAGGAACGGGTCGACAGCTGGATGAAACACAAGATCGCCGCGCTCATCGATCAGTACCACGGAGAGATCGGGATGATGGTGCAGCGCAATCTCGAAAAACTCGACAATGCGCAGCTTGTGCGACAGATCGAAGAAAAGGCAGGCGACGATCTGCAGTTCATCCGCGTCAACGGCGCCATCGTCGGAGGACTTGTTGGCGCCGCCATTTTCCTGCTGAATTATTTTATAGGCTGAATGCCTTCTGCACGCCCGTACATCATGAACATCATCGACGTCGACACGCTGGATCTCCCGGAACTTGAACCGTACCGAACCTTGCGCGCACACACGCAGCACTGGCGTGACGGTCATTTCGTCGCGGAAGGGGAAAAGGCCGTTCGAGCGCTGCTTTCTTCCTCGCTATCGGTTCGATCCATGCTGATCAGCCGCGACTGGCTGCCGCTTGTCGAAGAAGGCCGCGCCTCCGGGGCACTCAACGAAACCACGATATTCATTGCACCCGATGCGCTTCTCGAAGGGATCGTGGGGTACTCCCTGCACAAACGTCTACTGGCTGTCGGCACGCTGCCTGCGAATCCTTCGCTGGACAGTCTTCATGCGGCGGGATCAAGAGCCGGAGTGTACGTTGCGCTCGAGGCCATAGCCGATGCGGAGAACATGGGCATGATCCTGCGCAACTGCGCGGCCTTCGGTGTGGACGGACTGATCGTTGGCTCCGACTCCGCAAGCCCCTATCTCCGACGCAGCGTACGCGTTTCGCTGGGGAATGTCTTTTCCCTGCGTATCCACCGGAGCGAGGACCTCCTCGAGAGCCTGCGACGCTGCCGGACGGAATTCGGCTGGCGCGTTGTAGGTACAACGCCGCGGGGAGGAGCGAGACGCCTTGCGTCACCGGATCCGGACCGCCCGCTCTGCCTGCTCTTCGGCAGCGAGGCACATGGCCTGACGGAGATGGCGGCCTCGTTATGCGATGAGCTGTTCACCATTCCCATGCGAGACGACGTCGATTCCATCAACGTCGCCAACGCGGTCGCCGTCGCGCTGTACGAAGCAACACGGATGTGAAAGGTCCCGGACACAACGTGCACGGGACCTTCGATAGTATCGGAGTGTGGGGTCGCTTTCTCAGAGATGTTTTTTCGCGGCTTGAAGGACGCTGCGCCCGACGTTGCTCTGCAGGAACACCACGACAGAGAGATTGTCCGGGTTCCACGCTTCGTGGATTTCGACGCTGCGCTGGAAGACCGCGGTCTGTCCGTTCGCGATGCTGACAGGTTCACCATCGGCGGAAGGATACATGCGGCGCATGACATCGTGATGCACGAACTCGGAGTTCCCGTCGTTGTATTCGATATCGGACTCCGTCACTACTGTGTGCAGGCGAAGATCGTTGACGTCACCCGTGCTGATTCCCTTCACCGTGATAGTGACAGTGATCGTGTTTCCATCGCGCGTGCTTTCCAGGTCGATCTTCGCCCCGGCGGGAACATCGATGCCGATATTTGCTGCATCAATCCAATTGCTTGCACGGGTACCGGCTATTGTTCCATTGACGAGGCCCTGCGGCGCACCGTTGGTGGGATCAACGAGGTATTCGGTACGGGGACGCGACCACTCCTGTGAGTGTTTCCAAAGCAGGTCCGTCGGGCGTGGCCACCAGACATGGTACTTGATTGTGGCCACGCGCTGCTGGAACAGCGGTGTCTGTTCTGCTTGGTGGTATTCCTCGTTGGCTGGTCCGCAGGGCGGACAGTTTGCGCTGGTGATGATTTCAACGAGCGCCATGCGCACAACGTCTTCCTGTTCCCCGCCCGATCCCTTGCGCAGCTGCAACGTCGTGCTGGCGGTATTTCCGCTGCGGTCGGTTGCGATCGCACGCAGCAGATGCACACCTTCCGCGATGTCCCCGGTGGGCAGGGTCGCTTCCCATGGGGCGGAGTCGAGCGTTGTAAAGGGGGCTCCCCCATTGAGTGACAATGTCACCGAAACCACGGCATCGTTGTCCGAGACAGCCATGCGGACAACCAGATCTTCGGCAGTGAGACTATCTCCAGGCGAAGGGGCGAGGAAGCTGACGGCGGGTGCCTGGATATCCTCTCCCGGCTCGTTGACCGCCTTGCTGCCGCAGCCTTGCAGCAGGAGGACGGTGCATATCATGATCAAAAGCGTCGTAGTGGTTTTCATGAGAAATCCTTCCATCCGAATGG
>JAGTUZ010000056.1 GCA_018224415.1 Bacteroidota bacterium
CCGGCAGGGCTGCTCTGGGTCGTCCAACGTGCGCCCCCGTCCGTAGTCCGAAGGATGTTGTTTCCGCCAACAGTCGTGCCGGTGTCCCGGGATGTGAACGAAACGCCATGTAATCCATTCTGCAGGCCACTTGTCTGCTTGCTCCATGTTCGTCCACCATCGCTGGTGCGGAGAATCGTGCCCACGGCTCCGACGATGGTGCCGACCGACGCATCGGTAAATGATACGCCATGGAGCGGAAGGTCCGTCCCGCTTTCCTGAATCGTCCAATTTCTCCCGCCATCATCGGTTCGAATAATATGTCCTTTGGAACCGACGGCGAACCCGAGGCTGGTATCGAGAAACGAGACACATTCGAGACGATGAGGATTGTCAGGATACTGCTCTTCCCAGACGGCGCCTCCATTGGTAGTACGGAGAATTGCTGCGCCGACAGCGATGCCAATGCTCCCACGGCTTTGCGGGTGCAGATGCACACCATCCAAGTGTCGAATTTCTCCCTTGCTTCTACGCTGCCAGTGTTCACCATGATCGTCACTGCGAAGTATCGTTCCATGATAGCCGACGATCCATCCCGTCGCCGTGCCTCCGTTGGAGGTGAATACCATGCCGCAGAGCGTCAGCCCGGTTACATTTTCCACGTTTCTCCATGTTTCCCCCCTGTCGGTGGAAAGGCCTATTCTCGCATCCCACCCGACAGTCAACCAGGTGTCCACGTCGGCGAAGCCGATTCCGAGGAATCGTCCACCGAGTCCGGTCTCCAGCTCGTGCCACGACTGCCCGCCGTCAGTGGTCCGGAATACTCGCTTGTTGCCAATCGCGAAACCGAGCTGTCGGTTGGCGAAACAGATGTCATTCAAATCTCCGAAATACACATCGGTAACCACCGACCACGTCTCGCCGGCATCGGAAGATCGGTACAGTCCGTACGGACCGGCGATGTACCCCACACGATCGTCGATGAAGACCACCTCCTGGATGTAATCCTGACGGGAAAACAGAACGTTCCGTTTCCACGAAATGCCGCCGTCGGTGGTTCGAAAACAGAGGCTATATGGAACTCCGTCGACGTCCGTTCCAATCGCAACGCCGGTGTATGCGTCGACAAAGGCGATATCCGACAGTATGACCCTGTCACCCGGAGGATTCATTACCCGTCGCCACGACCTTCCGGCATCGTCGCTCTTGAATATGGTAGCATTGCGACCGACGGCGTACCCGGTCCGGCTGTCAGGAAACGACACAGCATTCAGCTCGGCGTCACCATCGATCGACTGATATTGCCATGTCTCGCCAGCATCGGTGCTGCGAACGACGCACGAGCCGTCTCCAACGGCCACGAGGATGTTTTCATCGATGGCGACGATATCCCACAGGTGATTTCCCTGGGGCAGGGGGTTCTGCCAGAACCAGCCAGATTGTGCGCTGGCAGAGAAACATGCCAGCCCCAGGAGGCAAAGAGATATCAGACCGGTCACTATTTTGTTCATGATTCCTCCAGTCGGTGCATCACATCACGCAGACACATTACGCATGGAAAAATTCCGGATGAAATAGTTCCACCATTGTTCGAAATGGAGCTTCCGTCTGCTGCGTGCGTCGCGGCGCGCATGCTGGACGCATCGACATCGTCATGGATGCGCCGTGGGACCGGGTGTCCGCATCGATCGCCATTCCCGAAAATTGATACTTGCCTTTCACATCCTCGTCAGACATATTGCACCTACATGATAACAACTAGGTGCCATATGTCTGATGTGTCGGCCGAGCATCCTCTCAAGGGAATTTTTCGCGAGCACGGGGGACAACTGCGAATGAGCGAGGCAATACGTCTCGGCATCTCCCGGTACATGCTCTATTCACTTCGGGACAAGGGCGTGATTGAACAAGTTAGCCGTGGGATATACCGTTGGGCGGACCTGCCGGCAATCAGCAGTCCCGATCTTGTGACGGTCAGCCTTCGCTTCCCAAAGACGGTAATTTGTCTCATCTCCGCACTCTCCTATCATTCGATCACGACACAGATCCCGAATGCCGTATCAATCGCGATTGCAGGTGGGGCACGGATACCGAGACTCGATTATCCCCCCATCCGCGTATACAGATTCGCAAAGGAGGCCTTTGAAGCTGGAGTGGAAGAGAAAAACCTCGACGGCGCAAAGGTCAGGGTCTATTCCGCCGAAAAGACACTTGCGGATGTATTCAAGTTCCGAAACAAGATCGGCCTGGATGTATTCCTCGAGGCGCTGAAGCTCTACACGACTCGCAAGAATGCGGATCTGGGAGCGGTTCTCCGATATGCGCGCATTTGCCGTGTGGATCGGCTCATTCGGCCATATCTGGAGGCAATCCTGTGAGTGGTACGAAGAATCTCCCTGCTTCTGTTCGGCAGCGCCTTCTCAACCTGAGCAGGCAGGAGGGGCGTTCCTTCAATGAGATCCTTCAATACTATGCGATGGAGCGCTTCCTGTATCGACTCTCTCAATCCGCGCATGCCCGGACGTACGTTTTGAAAGGAGCGATGATGCTGCGGGTGTGGGGTGCAACGGAACTGCTCCGGGAACTCTCCCATTCGATAATAGAATTTCTCGAACCCCTCGTAGGTGCGGCTTTTGCAGGAAGCTCATTCTTCAAGCAGTGGCGTGCCCCCGGGCCTTGGTTGCCCGAGAGTGAATCCAAGAATACTGAAATGAACAGCTGATCGGGAGCAATGTTCTTGATTGCCATCCCGAGCCGTCACGGAGCAAGCTGCTCGGAATGCTGCAACAGGGCCGGGAGAACACCTACACGCCGGATCCGCTTCCGCATCATGAACGGGACGCCGCCGCGAACTCCGGCACCGCGGAAGCAGGACCGTGAACAGACGGAGACCACAACGCGGAGCTCGTGATGCCGCGATTTTGCTGCCGCGTGAAAATTCCTATTTTATATGTTATCACGTTCTCGAACGAATTTTTCACATCAGTCTGGATATGACCGAACTTCTTCTTATCAAGTACGGCGGGAACGCCATGCGAAGCGATGAACTCAAGCGCCGGATCGTGGCACAGATCGTGCAACTGCGCGAGAATGGGCAACATGTGGTGGTGGTTCATGGCGGAGGACCGTTTATCGGGGAAATGCTTGACATGGCGGGTATCGCATCCGAGTTCGTCGGCGGACACCGGAAAACGTCGCCCGATGCGCTGCGCTTCGTGGAAATGGTGCTCAAAGGCCGCGTCAACGGCGAACTCGTGCAGCTGTTCAACAGCAGTGGACAGCGTGCGGTCGGACTCTCGGGCAAGGACGGACGCATGGTGACCGCCGTGCGGCGCGTGCACAGCCAAACCGTCGACGG
>JAGTUZ010000057.1 GCA_018224415.1 Bacteroidota bacterium
AAAGCACGGCGATGCGCTCCCCTGTCCGTACGGCGTATTCCTCGCGCAGGACACGCGCGAGGCGGTTGATCACGTCCGTCGCGCGGGCGTAGGTGAAACTCCGCCCGGACTCCTCGTCGGTGATCGCCTGCGCGTCGGGCGCGTACAGCGCCCAGCGTTCGAACCAGTCCGTACGCGGCGGCATGCCGCCGCTGTCCCGTGTGCTCATCCGTTCACGCTCCTTCCGCCGGTGTCCGGTGGAACGCCGTCATCACCGCCATGGCCAGCAGGCTCGCGATGAGAGCGCAGGCAGCGGTGACGCCGGGATTGTTGTGATACATGGTGATCTCTCCGTAATACATGCCGAAATGCACCGTGAGCGCGACGAGCGATGAGGCGAGCGCCATGCCCTTTGTTGTTCTTTTACTGAACACTCCAAACAGGATGGGCACAAACGTTGCAGCGAACAGGCCATACACGCCGTTCTGCGCGAAGAGGGCCACGGAAAGCGACGGATGCAGGATCTGTTCCCATGAAAGCAGCAGGGTCACCGGCGCCAGTGCTGCCAGGAAGATTTTCGCGTAGCGGAGCGACCGCTGCTGCCAGTCCGGTCGTTCGGTCAGCCGCGCCGGCAGGACGCCGCGCAGGAAATCGTTGGCAAAAATCGACGACAGTGCGATAAGAATGCCCTCGAGCGTGGAGAACCCTGCGGCGAGAATGCCCAGTCCGATCAGCGCGCGCAGCGGAGGCGCGAAGCGTTCGACGATGTAGGTTGCCATGACCACATCCGGCTTGAGCATCTCGCCGTCGAGCGCGAGCCGGGCAAACAGTCCCGTCACGAGCACCGCAAAGAAGAGGTACGACACAACGATGGCCGTGACGAGATAGCGGTTGACGTCCCGCTCGGTGCGCAGGTACAGCGCCTTGGAAATGATATGCGGCTGCAGGATGATGGCCACGCCGATGATGAAGTTCGCGGCAAAGGTTTCGAACCAGTCGCGGAACAGCAGGCTGTCGGGATTCACCGCAGCGCCGTAGGCGGGCGACACGGCGTCGAGACGCGCAAAGAACCCGCCGATGCCGTCACGGAAATACTCCGCTCCCGATCCGAGGAAGATCAGCGCGACAACAATCATGATGCCGGCCTGCAGCGCGTTGGTCATGATGTGCGCGCTGGCCCCGCCGAGCAGGATGTACGCGAAGGTGAAGCCCACGATGACCAGCAGCGCGACCTCGATGGGAATGCCGAGCGTGCCTTGCAGCACTACCGACAGTCCCACGACGATCAACACCAGGAAGCTGACCTGCAGCAGGGAGAGCAGCGAGAAATAGACTTTTAGTCCCGGTGCTCCGTAACGATCGCCGATCCACTGTGGCACGGTGATGACGCGCGTGCGGTCGCCGATGCTGCGGAACTTCTTGCTGAACACGATCAGGGCGATGTAGATGCCCAGGGGCGTCGCCACCGCGTAGCCGAGCACGCCCGCCCAGCCGTAGAGATACATCAGTCCGGGATTGATCACAAAGGTCGCGGCGCTGGTCATGTTGGCGGCCAGAGACAGTCCGACGAAAAACGGACTCACAGTGCGGGTTCCGACCGAAAACGATTCCATCGACCGGGCGCGGCTCCGTGACCACAGCGCAATGCCCGCGATGGCCACCGCGTAGGCAGAAAAGGCGATCCAGGCGTAAAGGGTTTCACCGATCATCGCATGACCTCAGCTGCGGTAGGACCATTCAAGCGCGACGGCTGCCATGGAGATGCCGCCGCCCGATCCGACAAGCACCACCAAGTCGCCGGGCGCGAGCCGATGCGCGTCAGCGGCGTCGGCGATGGCCATGGGAATACAGGCGCTGCCGGTATAGGCATAGCGGTCCATGATATTGTGGGCGCGGTCGTGAGGCACGCCCAGGATGTCCAGCGTCTCGCGGATGCTGTTGATGTTGATCTGCGTGAAGAAGAAGGTGGCGACCTCGTCCGGCCGCCGTCCGATGCGATCCAGCACGGTGCGCACGAGACGCGGCCAGTGTTGGGGATTGGTCTCGGGCGGAATTTTTTTCGCGAAGCGCAAGAGGGTGTCCTTCGCGTCGATGCTGGCATGCGACGCGGGCAAACGCGTGCCTCCGCTGTAAATGCCCATGAAATCGTGATAGCTGCCGTCGGCATACAGCGTCGAAGAGAGAATGCCGGCACCTGCGGGCCTGTCGCCAGCGCTCCCTTCGCCTGCGGCCGCGTCGGCAGCGGCCTCGTCGGCAGCGGAGAGCACTACCGCGCCTGCGCCATCGGCAAACAAGGTGGCGATCTTGTATTCGTCGTGGTCCAGGTACTTGCTCATGCCGTAGGCACCGACAACGAGGATATGCCGGTAGGCCGCGTCGGCGCGGATGTACTTCCATGCGATGTCCAGCGCGGTGACGAAGCCGGCGCAGGCAGTGTTGACGTCGAACACTCCCGCGTTCACCGCGCCGAGCCGATGCTGCACGACGGCGGCCGTACTCGGCGATATATAATCAGGCGTATCGGTGGCGACAATGACGAGATCCAGTGCCTCTGCCTGCAGTCCTGCCTCGGCGAGCGCGTCCTGCGCCGCAGGCAGAACAAGATCGGAAGTCGCCTGATCCTCGGACATGTAATAACGCTGGTACATGTTGCGGTTCTCACGCAGAAAGGCGTCGATGTTCTCTCCGTGCCGCACGTCGAACACCGCGTTGGGAATCGGATCCCCCGGCGCGTACAGGCCGGTGCCGGTAATGACGGCATTTCTCATTCGCTGTTTCCTTCCTGCAGGATCTGCACACCCAGACGCTGACGTTCCGCAGCCCACTGGGCGGAGAAATCATGATAGAATTGCTCCATCAACGTGTAGAAGGCATGCATGTGCCGCAGGTTCTTCCGCATGCCCTCGAGCTCGCCTGAAGCAGCCAGCGCCGGCGCCTCGGACTGGCGCGCGAGGAATTCCTCCGCAATGGCGCGGTTGCGGCGGACGGTCTGCATGTTGAGGAGATGGTTGTGGTGGAAAAGGTCCGAATCAACCGCGTAGTAGTCGCGGCGGTTCTCGCTGCCTGCGACCTTGCGCAGCATCCCTTTCCCTGCGAGCTGCCGAACGCTTTCCGAGATGGGTCCCTTGCTGCGACCCAGCGCCTCGCAGATCTCGTCGAGCGAAAGTGCACGTGCACGGGCGAACAGCAGGCCGAGGATCAAGCCGTCCAGCCGCTTCCAGCCATAGGCGGCATAGAGATTGCCGAAGGCCTCGACGAATTCTCCCTGCAGCCGCATCACTTCCTGATCCATGATCCGTTTGTCACGTTTGGTATATATCAAATGTTAAGAACAATATTAGCGGCTGTCATCGTGAAAGTCAAGTCCGTATTTTGCAGGACGGGTTGTCCCGTTTCAGGGAGTCTTCCCGTTTCACCGAATATACCCTCTCAACGACTGGCCTTATCATGGACATCCTGCACATCGACGGAAACTCACTTACTCTTGAAGACCTGCTGACGGTCGCCGACGGCAGCAGCCGCGTGGTGCTGGCCGAAGCGGCTATCCCGCGGATTCAGGCCTCGCGCGCGCTGGTCGACGCCTGGGTGCGCGACGGCAAGGTGATGTACGGCATCACTACTGGATTCGGGGAATTCAGCAACGTGCACATCGGCCCCGACCAACTCGAACAGCTGCAGCGCAACCTCATCGTCAGCCATGCCGTGGGCTGCGGCGATCCGATCCCCAAACACATCACGCGCATTCTCATGCTGCTGCGGGCCAATGCGCTTGCGAAGGGACACTCCGGCATCCGCCTCGAAACGCTGCAGCTTTTGCTGGATATGCTCAACGTCGACATCGTTCCGGTCATCCCCTCCCAGGGATCGGTCGGATCGAGCGGTGATCTGGTGCAGCTGGCGCATCTGGTCTGTGGCATGATGGGCCTCGAGAACGTCTGGTCGCCCGACGGACCCATGCCGGCGGAAGAGGCACTTGCGTCGGCAGGACTCTCGCCGGTGGTGCTCGGCGCGAAGGAGGGACTGGCCCTGATCAATGGCACACAGATGATGACGGCCTATCTCGGGTGGACCACCGCCCGTGCCAAGGCGCTGCAACGGCAGTTCGACATCGCCGGGGCCATGACACTCGAAGGACTGCTCGGCACCACCAACGCCTGCGATCCGCTGCTGCACGCCGTGCGTCCCCACCCCGGCCAGCAGACCGTCGCACGCAACATCCTCCGTCTTCTCGAATCGAGCGAGATCCGGGAGTCGCATCGCGAGGGACACGAGGCCGTGCAGGACGCCTATTCCCTGCGCTGCATGCCGCAGGTACACGGCGCCTCGCGGGACGCGATCGCGTACGTGGAGCAGGTGCTGCTGCGCGAGATCAATGCGGCGACGGACAATCCGTTGATCTTCCCCGAAACCGGACAACTGATCGAGGGCGGGAATTTCCACGGGCAGCCCGTGGCGCTGGCGGCGGATTTTCTCGGCATCGCCCTGTCGGAATTCGCCAACATCTCCGAACGACGCATCGAACGCATGGTGAACGGCAAGCTCAGCGGACTGCCCCGCTTCCTCACCAGGGAGGGTGGCCTCAACAGCGGACTGATGATCGCGCAATACACGGCGGCGTCACTCGTGTCGGAGAACAAGGTGCTTTCCCATCCCGCCAGCGTGGACTCCATCCCGACCTCGGCCAACCAGGAAGACCACAATAGCATGGGATCCATCGGCGCGCGCAAGGCCTTCCAGATCATGCGCAATGTCGAGAATGTGCTTGCGGTGGAATTCATGACCGCGGCACAGGCCCTCGACTTCCATGCGCCGATGGGACTCGGCCGCGGTACCGCGATCGCCCATCGCATCGTCAGGGATACCGTGCCGCATCTGGACGCAGACCGTCTGATGTTCGAAGATCTCCGGCGAACCGCTGAACTCGTACAAAAAAATACTATCTTGGAAAACGTGGAACAGCATATCGGTTTTCTCGAGTAGTTTTCCCACAAGAAAAAGTGATGTGATGAACTTGAAGGACAACCCCGATAGAGACCTCGGCGAAGGCGGAGACCCGATTACCCCCGCGCTCGAAGTCGATGACCTCCGACGCTCGCTTCGCACGCTCATGAAGCCGGCAATCACCGTCGAACTCGACACTCCGGTGTTCGACGCCATCAACCTCATGCAGACCAAGCGCATCGGCTGCGTGCTCGTCACCAGCCATGGCAAGCTGCTCGGCATCTTCACCGAACGGGACGTGCTCAAGAAGATCGTTGGCGCCGCCTTCGATCTCCGCAACACCCCGATCACCGAGGTGATGACAACCCATCCCCAGGCGCTGAACGATGACGACACCATCGCCTACGCACTGAATTTCATGGACCTCGGCGGTTACCGGCACATCCCCTTGGTCAACGAGCATTTCGAGCCGGTGGGCCTGGTATCCGTCAAGGATATTGTGTCCTACCTCGTGCAGCATTTCGCGGATGAAGTCCTGAATCTTCCTGCGCATCCCTTGACGAAGGGTGAAGATGACATGCCCCCGCTTTCCGACGAACCCGACCTGCTCGCGGGTGACGAGGACTGATTCCTCCTCCTCCCTGCCTGCGACTCCGTTCGCAGACGGTTGACCGTCCCAAAACCATCAATGCCCTGGCCGCTTCACGTGGTCAGGGCATCGTGTTTTCCGGGAGAGTGCTCAGGGCGCCGGGTCGGCAGAACGACGCATGGCGCGAAGCCGTTCGAGATCTTGCTGGATCGCTTCGCGCTCGCGCGTTTGGCTTTCGAGCCGGAGATACGCTTCGAACTGCTGTTCTGCCTCATCGTAGCGCCCGGCCTGCATGAGCAGCAATCCGAGATTGCGCCGCGCGCCGGCGAGCCGGGGATCGTGTTCCACCGCCTTTTTCCAATAGCCGTAGGCGTACTGCGGACTCCCCGTCTGCATGCGGAGATTGCCGAAATTGAACCATGCCAGCGCGTAGGTTGAATCGCTGCGGATGGCCTGCCGGTACAACGCGGCCGCCTCTTCCGGGCGTTGCTGCGCCGCGAGGGCGTTTCCGAGATTCACCAGCCCGTCGACGGTTTCCTGCTCCTCGAGCGAACGCCGGAACCACTGTTCGGCTTCGTCATACGATGCGCGATTGAAGGCCGATTGTCCCAGCTTGAGATGCTCCTGCTCGAACCCCTGCCGCACGTCCGGCTGCACAAGAAGAACAACCACCGCGACGGCCATGCCCGCAAACGCGGCCATGTGCCGGACCACCGGTTGTCCCGCCCGGATGACGGCGGTCATGGTCACAACAGCATGCGCCGCATAGAGGATCAGCAGCGGCATGATGGGGAGACGGAGACGACCGCTCACAAAAAACACGACGGTGGAGAGGACAAAAACGAGCAGAAACAACTGGAGCGGCCAGTCGCCCCGGTGTTCACGCATAGCGAGTCCGATCCCCGCGGCGGCGAGGACAAGGATGAGGGAAAACGATACAGCGGGAATGCCGATGATGGCACCGAACTGGGTTGTGTAGAAACGCAAACTCAAACCCAGTTGGTCGATTTCTCCGGGATGGAAAAACAGCAGCAGCTTTCGAAGCAGCAGTCCGGCGGCCTCCCCCGGATGTTTGCCCATCCAGTACAGGGCCCGGTCCCGCCAGTACGCCGAAATCTCGGCCGCGTTCAGATCCTTCCCTGTCTGCTTTTCGACCCAATGATGTCCGTTGGGATCGTTTGCAAGATCGACCCGTTCAGGCATGCTGTACAGTCCTGTCGCCGTCGCGTTGTTTCCCGCGTAGAGGTTGAATCCAAACGAGGATGTCACCGGCATGAACACACCACCGGTGCTTGCGTTATGCAGGGCGGTGGGCAGCAGCGTGAGCAGTGCGGCCGCCGCGTAGGCAGCGATCCGTGACGGCGCGGGACGATGTTCACCCCGCAGAAACAGCCAGACAACCACGAGCGCGGGAAGGAAGAGCACCGTCGTGGCGCGTGTCACCACGGCAAGTCCGAGCAGGACACCGGCGAACACCCAATCCCATATCCTTCCCTTTCGGAACGCCTGCAGAAGCGCAAGGAGATGCGCGGTAAGCAGCAGCGTCAGCAACGATTCGGTCAGCAGCAGTCCGTCATAATAGATCAGCGGAGCGTACGCGGCGACCACTGCCGCTGCGGCGAGTCCTGCGCCCCGGCTGAATGTCTGCGCTCCGATACGAAAAACCAGCCAGGCTGTCATGGCGCCGGCCAGCGCCTGCAGTATTCGCACCCACAGCTCCGGATTCCCCGTGAGTCCTGCGACGCCTGCAACGACATACGGATACAGCGGAGACATGAAATACACCGTGTCGATACCGCCTGCGGCGATGTCTGCGGCCAGTTGCATGTACAGCCGGGAATCCGAAAAATGTTCGAGCCAGAAGGGAGTGTCTGCGAGGGAGGAGAGGAAAAGCAGGCGGAGCAAAAACGCCAGTACGGCCACGGCAATCGCGGCAGTTTCCCAGTGTCCGAAGACGGCACCGTTCATCGAGGACGAAGAGGACGGCCGATCCGCCGCTCCCTTGCCTCTCTTCCGCGTTGCGGATGCGTTCGGTTTCATCCCTTTCGCGTCATTCCGTAACAGTGAAACGACGCGTCAGTGCCTGTCCGTCGGAAGTGAGACGACAGAAATACACGCCGCTGCGGAGTCCCGCGGCGGATAGGTGCATCGCATGCCGTCCGGCAGGATAGCTGTCGTCGGCTACCAGGGCGACGGACCGTCCGAGGGCATCAAAGACTTCGAGTCTGGCGTGACGTTCCGCCGGCAGACTGAACGCCAGCGAGACGGAAGCCGCGGAGGACGACACAGGATTGGGATATGGCTGGTCCAATGCGTATATGAGCGTGCGGGACACGGCAATTTCGACTTCCGGGGAGAGGTCCGTACGTCCATCGTAATCGATCTGGCGCAGGCGGTACCGCACCACACCCCGCGCATCCGCGACGCTGGCGGGATCCGGATCGATGAAGGAATAGCTGCGCGCTTCGGTGGTTGTCCCGTGGCCCTGGACGAAGCCAATGCGCTGCCAGACGCTCACGGTGCCGATGTCGGAACTGCCGGCGAGTCGTTCGATGATGAAGCCATTGTTGTTCTCTTCTGTGGCTGTGTGCCATTCGAGAAGCGCGACGCCGTCGATATATCGAGCGGTGAACGCGGTCAGTTCCACCGGGTAGCCATACGGCCAGCATGCGTGGACCTTCGCCTTGAACTCAACCGAGTCCGTCGTGCCCAACTGCAGCTGCGTGCGCATGAAATCCGTGGCAAGCGTGGTTGTGCTGTTTTGATTGATGATCAACGATCGCTGCGGCTTCGCGGCTGGTTTTGTCATGAGCATGCGGGCCACATCACCGTTCGGTCCTTTCACGCGCCAGGCGAGATAGAAATCACCGGCGGGATCCACCCAGGCGAGAGGTTCCTGGTACTTGAATTCCACGATGTACATCGCATCCACCACGAGCCCCTGAATATTGGGTGGGATGAGCACGGTCAGTTGATCAAGGATGAAGTAGGTTGGGAGCTGGTCTGCGAGTACACGTACTTCGAGCGTGTCATAGGCCGCACCACTGGTGCTGGCGCGGTCGACACCCATGCCGATATAGGCAGTATCGATCGTTGCGACCCAGTCAGCCGTCAATTTCACCGCGAACCATGGCGTCGGAACGGCATGGGTGTACACGACCTGCTGACCACCGGTGTTGTAATGGACCACGGGGTCGCAGGGCGGGTTCGGGAGAAGCACCTGGGCCCGGATGGAACCGGTGAGCAGGAAAAGAAGCAGGAACACGGAGAATGAGCGAATCGTCATGGGTCTTCCAAACGGTATATGGAACAACAATGAAACATACGGATAATGCGGTAAACTTGCCATGCCATCACAGACGCCCCAGCAGACATCGGCGGGCAGTTTGTCAATTTCGATACCCGAAGGTATACAACGAACGTGCCCCTTCACCGAGGTGAAGGGGCACGTTCTAACGGTTGGTCCGTCGAAGGGACCGGGGAATCCTCCGGTTTACTTCGAGAGCAGCATCTTCTTCGTGCTCGAGAAGGCAGCCGCACCACTGGTGGGCACCGCATCGAGACGGTAGAAGTAGCTACCGGACGGCATGTCGATACCGTTTGCATCCATACCCTTCCAGGTGACGGAATAGGTACCCGCATCCTGCCCACTGTTGACGAGAGTCGCAACCTCGCGGCCAAGCACATCGATGATGCGCAGGGTCACGACGCTGGATTCGTTCAGCGTGTAGGAAATCACGGTCGAGGGATTGAACGGGTTCGGATAGTTCTGCTCGAGAACGAAGGCGGTCGGAGTCGCGTCGTCCACGGTGACGCCACCCGGCTTGCGGATGCTCGGCATGGTGTAGACGATACCCAGAGAGCCGCTCTTTTCGTTGATGTAGCGGATCTCGCCGTACTTGCTGCCCGTGGCGGCCGGAATCACGCTCTTGAATGCGGACTCGGCACTGCCCTTGCGCAGCGAAGTAGTCGGTGTTTCGACCTTCATGTCGGAAGACAGATACGTGAGGATCTCTTCCTTCGAGGTGAACTCCGGAATCTGCACGACACTGGTCGGCGCATCCTCGACCACGGCAGTCGGATCGACGGCGATATTCGCCGCGAGGTCGACGTTGTCGTAGTTGACAGGACGCGTGCGCTCGATGCCGTACAGGGCGTCGATCTTCTGGATCAGGCGACCGGGTTTGTCATTGCGATCGTAGACGAACGCAATATCGTTTCCGGCGGCGACCGCGGAGCCAAGCACATCGGCATTGACATCACCCAGCACATAGATCGTGCTGTTCTTGACATTGCCAAGTCCTTCGGTGTCCATGTTCACCAGCGTCGGGCTGGTGCCACGGCCGCTGATGGTCTCGATGAGCTCACTGAGGATCTTGCTGTCGACGTCGGGATCGAAGGCGATCACCGGCTGGGCCATAACCATCAGTTCGTACACGATCATATCGTTGACCGGGTTCTGATCATCCGGATTGCGGGTGAAGTACGCCTTGACCGTGTAGAAGCCGCCAGTGGCGGGCGTCCACGGGTCCATGTTGATCGACATCGTCTGGTAGCCGTTGATGCCGCCAGTGTTCGCCACGTTCACCATGTCGCTGTACAGCAGGTTGTTGCCACCGTCATACACGGCGAGGTAGATGTTGAAGTCCTTGGCCATACCGTTCTGCGTCGAGGCGGCCGTCACGTTCACGGACGGGGTGACCGGCTGTCCGACTGCGATCGCTTCGTCGACCGTGGTCTGACTCGACCAGCGCACGTAGTTCACCGCGAAGTCGTTCAGGTTCGTCATGTTCACGCGGAACGGGAACGTGAAGTTGGAGAACGTCGGGCCCGTGGTGGCGCCCCAGGCGGTGTTCGGCGGATTCGCTGTGTTGGTGCTGAGATAGCTCATGCGAGTGCCGAGAGTGGCGAACGGACCGAGCGGACCGAAGACATCGCCGAAGAGGTAATCCTCATAGCGGTCTTTGAGCGCGGGAATCGCACCGTACGTATAGGGGTAGAGGAGCATGTTCTGGCCCTGAAGGTCGGCGTTGTCGAGGGCAACAACGTAGGTGCCCGGAGCGAGGCTCACCGATCCGCCGGCAGCGATGTCGGCGTCACCGTTGGCATCGATCGGGTAAATCGGGAAGGTGCGCCAGTTACCTTCGATGAATTCGTTGGCCGTCACATAGGGCGAACGGGCGACAACAGTGTTCGGGGCTCCGGTGTAGCCGTTTGCGACGGACCAGACGGTCACGCGCATGCGGGCCTTCGGATAGTCCGGAGTAGCAGGATCAAAGCGGTAGTCGACGCTGGCGACCTGCGTGGTCGGGAACTTGAACAGTGTGAACGAATTCGCCACGGCAAGGCCGGGGCCGACGTTGACCGAGGCAACGATGCCATTGTTCTGCGGATCGACAAACTGATTCCACGCAACGATCTGCTCGCCGAAATACGACATCGAGATCGGATTGACGTTGATCTCGGCGGACTCGAATTGGTTGTCCGTCAGATCGTCGTCGTAACGCGGCTGGATCAGGTTGATACGAAGGTTGTAGTCACCATTCGGGACGATGAGCACGTCGGCGTTGACCAGCGCACCGGCGACCAGCGGATCACTGTCCAGCGAGCCCGGGTAGGCGTACGGACCATGATAATGCGTGGCCGAGGGAGGCGCGTAGTTGTTCTGGTCGACAGCCATGATGCGCTCGGTGCCCGTCGCATCCTTCGGGTAGTACTTGCCGGTGGCCCAGAACACGAGGATGGGATCCTGGTCCTTGGCGTTCTCCTTGTAAGGAGGAATCACACCGACGACATCGGAGAGGTAACCAAGCGGGGCGCCGGTGATGGTACCCGGAACGGGGATGCCCATGAGCGGTCCGACGAGGCCCTGATGACGAACGGGATCGGAAATCTCGCCACCACCAACGATGTACTCGATCTGAAGATAAGTCACACGGATATGGCCGTAGGCTTGCTGGTTGTCACCGAAGCCGTCGTACACGGAGACGTAGTAGAGACCGTCAACGGGAAGGCCGTTGAGCGTGCTCATCAGCTGCTCGCCTCGGTAGTTGCCGGAGAATCCGCCATTCGGACCCGCAGGCAGACCGCTGGCGATCTGCTCGATCGCGAAGTCGTCGAAGGTCACACGATCGTAACCGTAGTCGTCGACACCGAGCTGCGGTGAGAGGCAGGCTGCGAGACGCACGCCGCCGTAAATACTGCTGGCGCCACCCTGCAGCGAATTGACCGTTCCGTTGCCGGTCGGCCAGCCGGAGGCGACCTTCGCCTGGTAACCGGGATCACCAACGCCAGGGGGCGGAGGCAGCGGAAGATTGCCGGGCGCGTCGGGGACGCGTCCGAAATACACCGCGATGTCTTCGGTCAGACCAGTGAGGAAGGGGCTGCCAGGAGCGTAGTTGGTCTCGACGGTGATCGTGACACGGAAGCGGCCAGCGGGATAGCCGTTTGCTGCCTGTCCGATGAGCGCGCCGGGGTGACCGGAAATGATCACAGGGAACGCGTCGCCGCTGACGCCGAGAACGACACTCGGATCAGAAGGAGCAGGGTTGCACAGCAGGCCGCCGAACTGTTCGTTCGGAACCTGTGCGCGGTTCGGGTCGGTGAAGGTGGCCGTCACTCCGTTGATCTGGCCGCGAATGGCCGAACCACCGTTGAACTGCACGTTGACCGGCGGCGAGAACGGCTGCACCGGCTCGACGATCTGGCGGTTGAACATCAGCACCCACTCTTCGAGGAAACCGTCCTGCGGAGGATGGTTGGCGGGCGCTGAACGCTCGTCCTGGATCTTGATCTGCCACCAGCCAGCGGACATGACGCCGTTGAGCGTGGTAAGAGACGTAGCGGGATCAATCGGACGATCGTTGGGCTGCGCGCCGAGAGCGTTTGCGTTCTGGCGGAACAGCAACATCGAACGCTCGCTGCCCAGCGAACCGAACAGCGGATTCGCGGCGACGTTGCCACTCTCCGCCTTCAGCAGGACCTGATGGCCGTACGGCGAGGTCAGCGTGATGCGCAGTGAAGAATACATGACAGTCTTGGCATACAATCCAATACGGACATCGGCAACGGGCACGTTCACGGGAACGTAGATCGCGTCGATGACCGTCTGGGCGCTCTGGATGCGGATGTGCGGTTTGCTCGAGTACTTATAGTTCCCGTTCGCAAACCCCACCTGCGTGAGCAGTATGCCTAGAAGAAATACTGCAGAAAGAAGAGTCAACTTCCTCATGAAATACCTCCTAGCAGTTGGGGAATAATTGAGCAGATATGGTTCATTTCTTTTTTGGATGGGGCACGGCAGACAAGTGCGGAACAACTCCGCCCCGAGCACCGGAACATGGGTTCCAGGAATGCGATGATCATCGGGTTTTTCCGCAACTCTGCTGTGGAAATTCATGCCAATGAAAGATGAAGAACAAGTTAACCATGGGTGCCACGAATGTCAAGGTGTTTTTCGAAGCTAAACAGACATGCGGCGTGCCAGCTGCACAGCCCGTTTCCACAGATTATCACTTGGCAAGATACATTTTTTTTGTTTGAGAACCAGTGCTGGTACGCATTTTGTAAAAATAGACGCCGCCGGGCAGATCCCTGCCGTCGAAGGTCACGACGTGCGTCCCCGCCTCCTGCCGATCAGCCACCAGAACACGCACTTCCGCGCCCATGATGTCGTACACCACGAGGTCTACCCGCGTGCGCTTCGAAAGCGTGTAGCGGATTTCCGTCGTCTCGGTGAATGGATTCGGCGTGTTCTCCTCCAGCACGAAGTTCAGAATCGCCTCGGTGCCAATCGGGACCTCCTCTGATAAAAGGACCGTTCCATCCGTATTTATTTTCCGGAGCCGATAGTAGGCGATCTCCCGTCCACGCCAGGCATCCGTCAGCGCGTACTCCTGATACCGCGCCTCGTTGCGCAGCGGCTCGATCTGGCGGAACACCGAGTAGCGTCCTGATTCCATACGCTTCTCCACTTCATAGCCGCGCACCTTCGTTTCGTCGTAGGTTTCCCAACTCATGCGCACGCTGTCATCGTCGAGCTCCGCGCTGAAGGCGAGCAGTTCGATGCGCAACGGCGTGGTCGACACCACGAGCTTCGGCCGGTTGTAGGCGAGCAGCCAGAGACTGTCGGTCTGCGAGAGCCCGGGAATGCGCCCGTGGCCGGCGTTGTCGAAGGAGAACAACACATGGAGATTGGTTTCGTACCCGCTGACCGCCAGGTCACGGTAGTACGCAACCTCCTGTTCGTTGCGACAGGTCTCCCAGAGCCGCAGCTCGTCGAAGGCCGCACGCATGAACTGGCTGCGCGAAAGGTTCGTCCCGAGCAGAAGCTGCCGCGCCCGCACTGCGCGCATGTGCGCGGGCACTTCGAGCGTATCGGACGTCCGCCCGTCAACGAAGAGCAGGAACCGCAGGCTGTCGGGACACCAGGATACCGCCAGATGATGCCAGTCGCCGTCGGCAATGAACGGCCCCCGGCCGCTGGAATAGCTTCGCCTACCGTCCGCGCAGCGCAGTTCGGCCTCGCCGTAAGCGGACACACGCAGCTCCAGGGGATAGGCGGAATGGAAGTCGTCCGGACGCGAACTCAGCAGCGGCACGTCGGCTGCCGTCGTGGCGACCCAGCTCTCGATGGTAAAGGCCCGTTCCAACGGGAGGAGGAACAACCCGCTGTCGGGAAACAGCATGTACTGCCGCTGTCCGGCCAGCTCGAGCGCGGCCGTGCCGTTGCGCTCGGGATGAACGACGGCGAGACTGCGCACCAGCCGCTCGTCGACGATGTCGGCGAAATCCCTCGCATCCGGAGGGTCGGTGCCTTTCCACACAAGGCGGCCCTTGTGCGTCTCGGTCACGCCGGTGGCGAATTTCATCGTGAAGGTTCCCGTCTCCCTCGGGATGAAGCGGAGCAGCACACGGACGTCGGCGTCGGTCTCGCGTGTGGATGCGATGCTGTCGCCGATGGCAATCACGACATGTCCGCTTTCGGCGCGGTACCGCGCCGCGATGTTGCCGTTGCGGCGAAGGACCCTCCGGGCGGAAGCGGTCACATAGGTGGCCCCGAGAAACTCGACACTCTTCGGCACCTGCACCACCAACCCGGCCATCCCTCCGCCATGTCCGACCACGGATCCGTCCACGGCGACAACGAACTCCTGCTCGAGCCAGGCCTGCCGCGGCATGATAATGCCGTCGATCAGGCCAAGGCAGCCGTGAAAAAGCAATATCGCCCCGACGAGGGACGATATTGCCAGAATGCGATATGTACTGGAACGGCCCGTCAACACGGTGAAACGGTCAGCGATGGGCACGCAGGAATTCGAGGCGGGGACGCAGATCCTCCGCAGGTGTCAGAAGCTTGTCCTTGCCGAATACGGCCTGATCGTACTCGGTGAATACGAGTTCGTACGTCGGACTCATCACGATCGCCTCTTCGGGACAGACTTCCTCGCAGAACCCGCAGAAAATGCAGCGCAGCATGTTGATCTCGAAAAGCTCGGGATAGCGTTCCTTCTCGTCTGCCGTCTCCGCCGCCTGCACCTCGATGGCAAGCGCCGGACAGACGCGCGAGCACAGCCCGCAGGCCACGCAGCGTTCCACGCCGTTTTCTTCCAGCACGAGCACGGGTGCCCCGCGATAGGACGCGGGCGGAATCCACTTTTCCTCGGGATAAAGACGCGTCTCCTTTTTCTTCAGCATCTGTTCGAACGTGAGCTTCATCCCCTTGAGGATTTCGGGGATGTACAGTTTTTCCCAGAACGTCAGTGTGTATTTCTCATGCGTCTTCGTAGCCATGGGGAGCCCTTTCTTCTCGGATCAGGAAAGCAGAAGGATAACAATGCCGGTGACAACAACGTTCGCGAGGGCGATGGGGAGCATCACCTTCCAACCGAGATCCATCAACTGGTCGTAGCGGAAACGCGGCACGGTCCACCGCACCCACTGGAACACAAACAACAGGAACGCGACCTTGACAACGAAAGCGAGAATCTGCAGCACCACCACGATGGCAGACGGCAGTTCGAGCAGTTCGAGATACGGCACCTGCCACCCGCCGAGATACAGCGTGGCGATCACCGCGCTCGCCGTGATCATGTTGGCGTATTCGGCAAGGAAAAAGAGTGCGAATTTGAAACTGCTGTACTCGGTGTGATACCCGCCGACGAGTTCGGGCTCCGCCTCGGGAAGATCAAACGGCGTGCGGTTGGTCTCGGCGAATGCCGCAACAACGAAGGTGACGAAGCCCACCGGCTGCAGGATCATGTTCCACATCCATCCCGACTGATGCGCCACGATATCCGTCAGCTGCAGCGTACCGGTGACCATGATGACACCGATGACGCTCAGGCCCATCGAAAGCTCATAGCTGATCATCTGCGCGGACGAGCGCAGGCCACCAAGCAGCGAGTACTTGTTATTCGACGACCAGCCGCTGAGCGTCAGTCCGTACACGCCCATCGACGTGAGGGCGAGGACGTAGAGAATGCCGATGTTCACGTCCGCGATCACCATCTGCACCTCGCGGCCGAACATCATGATGGTCTCGCCCGCGATCGGTACGACGGCCAGCGTGCTGAAGGCCACGCCAATGGAGATGATCGGTGCCAGCGTATGGATGAAACGGTTTGCCGCCGTCGGAACGATGTCTTCCTTCAACAGCAGCTTGATCACGTCGGCATAGGGCTGCAGCAGCCCCTTCCAGCCCACACGGTTCGGGCCGATGCGGTTCTGGATCCAGGCGCTGATCTTCCGCTCGGTATACACGAGCTCGGCAACGGTCACGAGCACGACGGCGAACATGACCAGGATCTTGATGAGTGCAATGATGATATCGATAAGTTCCATATAACAGTCCGGAGTTAGGGACGAACTTCACTGTATGCGTAAGGCAGCAGATGCGCGGGCGCGGCGCCCTCGATGCGTGCGCCCCAGCGGCCGAGTCGCTCGTACGAGAATCCCTTGAGGACGTCGAGACGAGCGGCCATTTCCTCGAAAATATCCTCGGGATGGTCGTATTTCCATTTCGCGCCCATGAGCGTGCCGAGATTGGTAAAGATCTGTCCGGCCGAACGCACATCGTACCGTTTCATCCGGCCCCAGCGATCGAACTCGCTGGCGAACTTGTCAAGACGGCTCATGGCAAACACGCCGGTCCACCGCTCGTTCTCGGCGGTGGCGACCGACGGACGAATCAGCTGCAGCTGCATCTGGAAATTGAGGAAGGTACCAAGTTTCTCGGCGAAGGTCGCCGCACTGAGCACGGCGTCGGCGCGGTCGGTCAGCGCCGAAGTGTTGCTCACCACCGCAAGAACATACGAAGCCTTACCCAGCGCTTCCATGAACGCTGTATCCTCGGCGGCACGCGGGTCGGAAACGACCACGGCCTTGATGCGTCCCAACCGCAATCCTTCGATAATCGCCGCGCGACCATGTGCCTCGTCCGGCTTCACACCGGCGAGACGGGCGCCTGCGCTGTTCGGCGTCTTGTCTGCGCGGATCAGGAAATCGTCTTGGTCGCTCTGGTCCACATGCGGCAGGATGTCGAGATACTGCGTCTTGAGCACTTCCCTGGCGAAACGTGCCGCCACATAGTTGTCCTCACAGGTATCGAACGGCGAAGCGATGAGCGCGATCTGCTCACCCTTGTATGCGCGCAGGTCGGAGACAACCGCGGCCAGTGCTTCGTCCCAGTCCACCGAGGTGAGCACGCCGTCCTTGCGCAGCATCGGCTGGTCGACGCGCGTGTCGGCATGCACATGATGGAAGCTTTCCAGCCGCCCCACGTCGCACATCCAGAAATTGTTCACCTCCTGATTCTCACGCGGCGTGAGACGGAGGATCTTGTTCTGCCGAACCCACATATCCATGTTGCATCCACGCGCGCAGCCGGGACAGACCCCGGGGGTCTCCGACATATCCCAGACGCGGGACTTGAAGCGAAAATCACGGCTGGTCAGGGCACCGACGGGACAGATGTCGATGACGTTCATCGAGTATGGATTGTCGAGCGACTTGCCGGGATATGTCTCGATGGTGACGTGGTCGCCGCGCTCGACGAAGGTGAGCTGCGGGTAGCCGACGATGTCCTCGCAGAAGCGGATGCAGCGCGAGCAGGAGATGCAGCGCTCGGCGTCGAAGAGCACATGCGGACCAAGCTCGACGCGCTTGCGCTTGTGTTCCTTGTCCTCGTCGAAGCGGCTCTCGCCCACGCTGTAGCGGTATGCGTAATCCTGCAGCTTGCACTCACCCGCCTCGTCGCAGATGGGACAATCAAGCGGATGGTTGATGAGGATGAATTCCATCACTGCCTCGCGGGCCTGGATGGCTTTCTCCGAATTGACATGCACAACCATGCCGTCCATGCAGCGCGTCGAGCAGGCAATCACCTGCTTCGGCATCTTCTCGACCTCGACAAGGCACATGCGGCAGTTTCCACTGATCGCGAGCGCGGGATGCCAGCAGAAATGCGGCACGTACACCCCGTTTTCGAAGGCCGCCTCGATGATGGTTTTCGAGGGTTCGGTCTGGATTTCCTTTCCGTCGATCGTGATCGTTATCATAGGTCGACCGTCAATCCTTTCTGTTCAGACTGTTGTATGCTTCGATGCCGCGGGCGACGATTTCCACGGCGCGGCGGCATTCCGGGGCGTTGAGCACATAGGCCAGCCGTGCCTCGCTCGTGCCCCGTCCGGGTGTGGCGTAGAAGCCCGGTCCGGGCGCCAGCATGGTGGTCTCCCCGCCGTCGCTGAAATCGGTCAGCAACCACGCGGCGAAACGCTCGATGTCGTCGACGGGGAACTGTGCCATGATATAGAACGCGCCGCTGGGCTTGCGGCAGAGCATGCCGGGAATGTTCTGCAGTTCCTCGAACGTGGCGTCACGGCGCTGCCGGTACTCCGCGATCATCGGATCGAAATACTTTGCACCGGCGGCCACCAGCGCGGCGGCGCCGACCTGCTCGAGCGTGGCGCTGCACAGACGCGCCTGTCCGAAGCGCAGCATCACTTCCATGAAGGCCCGGTTGCGGCTGATCACCGCGCCCATGCGTCCGCCGCAGAGACTGTAGCGCTTCGAAAGACTGTCCATCACCACGGCGTGCTGCTCGAGTCCCTCGAGCTGGAGAACCGAACGCGCGGCGCCTTCGTAGGCGAACTCGCGGTACACTTCGTCGGACAGCACATAGAGATTGTGTTTCAATGCGAGATCGCGCACCATCAGCAGCTCGTCGTCACCCAGCACGGTTCCGGTCGGGTTGTTCGGATTGCAGATCACCATCGCCCGCGTCCGCGGTGTGAGATGCGCCTCGATCTCCTCGGCGGAGGGGAGATGGAAGCCGTCCTCGGCCTTCGTGCCGACCGGGACCAGCGTGACGCCCGCCATGATCGCGAAGCCGTTGTAGTTCGTGTAGAAGGGCTCGAAAACAAGAATCTCGTCACCCGGCTGTGCAACCGCCATCATCGCAAACATGATGGCTTCGGATCCCCCCGTCGTGATGACGATGTCATTGAATGCGAGGGGAATCGAGAGCGAAGCGTAATACTCCTGCAGACTCTCGATAAACAGACGGATGCCCTGCGAGTTGCCGTAGGCAATAACCTTTTCCTGATATGCGCGCACGGCGTCGAAAAACTCCGGCGGCGTCTCGATGTCCGGCTGTCCGATGTTGAGATGATAGACGTGCGTGCCGCGCTGCTTTGCAGCGTCCCCGAGAGGAACGAGCTTGCGTATGGGCGAGGCCGGCATGATGGAGGCGCGGTGGGAAAGCTGAGGTGCGGGTGTCATGGTTCGATACTCGGGGAATAAAGCGAATTTCGCTGATTGAAGCGGGAAATCAGTGTCATGCTCCCTGCCCGGATGCGTTTCCGTGATGTCGGGGGAGCGTATGGTACCATCCTGACAAATGTAAGGACATGCGGAAGAATTACCAAAACGGAAGCCCTTGTCGGCAGGGAAACCCTGACGGGCGGGAAAGCCCCAGCCGATGGTGGCATGCTCAGATGGGGAGGATGGTCCTGCTGGAAAGCGTCTGCTCGCCGAGCAGCGCCCGGGCTTCTCCGATCACGTCTTCGGCGGTCACACCACGGATGGAAGCGATGACGCTCCCGACCGGGACGTCGCGTCCGAATACCAGTTCGTCGCGGCCCAGACGGCTCATACGGTTGCTCATGCTTTCGAGCCCGAGCATCATCGCACCGATGATCTGCTCTTTGGCGCGGT
>JAGTUZ010000058.1 GCA_018224415.1 Bacteroidota bacterium
ACAAACGTGAATCTATTATCCCGGATAATACTGAGTACGGCACATCGAAACAAGGCAACCCACCTTCGCTCCGCTGCGCGGTGCTTCGGCGTGGCAGGCCCGCCTTCGCTCCATCTCACCATCTCCCCCAACCTACCGCAGCATCTTCAGCATGTACGCCGCCTCCAACGCCATCATGTCGGCGCGCTGTTCGCTGGTGACGCCCGAGCCGTGTCCGCCTTCGGTGTTCTCGAAGTAATAGCAGGCATGTCCCATCTCCAGCATGCGCGCGGCCATCTTGCGCGCGTGAGCAGGATGCACGCGATCGTCGTGAGTGGTCGTCATGAAGAAGACCTTCGGGTAGGTTTTATCCGCGGCCAGGTTGTGATAGGGGGAGTACTTCTCGATATACTTCCATTCCTCGGGGATGTCGGGATTGCCGTACTCGGCCATCCAGCTGGCACCGGCAAGCAGCGTGTGATACCGCCTCATGTCGAGCAGGGGCACGGCGCAGGCGACGGCGTTGAACAGCTCCGGACGCTGGGTGAATGCCACGCCGACCAGCAGACCGCCGTTGCTCCCGCCGCTGATGCCGAGATGGCGCGCGGAAGTGTAGCCGCGGCTGATCAGGTCTTCGGCAACGGCAATGAAATCGTCGAATGCCACCTGCCGCTTTTCCTTCAGCGCGGCCTGATGCCAGCGCGGACCGAACTCCCCGCCTCCGCGGATGTTCGCAAGCACGTACACACCGCCATAGCGCAGCCAGGTGACGCCGTCCACCGCTGCGTAATACGCCGTCCTCGGCACCTCGAACCCACCGTACGCGGTGAGATTCGTGGGATGGCTGCCGTCGAGCGCGATGTCTTTCCGCGCCACCACGAAATAGGGAATGCGTTCGCCGTCGGTGGAAACGGCCTCGTGCTGCCTGACCACGAGTCCCTGGCTGTCGAAGAACGAGGGCATCTGCTTGATCGCAGCGGGCGAGGCAGCAGCCCCGGCGATATGATACAGTGTGCGCGGCTGGAGAAAGCCCTCGTAGGTGAAGAAATACCGGTCACTGTATTCATCGGTGTCCGTGACGTCGATGCTGCCGTCGACGGGCAGGTCCACACGAGCGAGACTCCATTCCGTGCCCGTCCACCGGCCCTGCAGCAGCTCCCCGCGCACGTTGCGCAGCACACCGAGCAGCAGCAGTCCGGCGGTGGTCGAGACGGAAGAGAGGCTGGACCGTGTGTCGGGCTGGAACACCACCGAGAAATCGCGCGCACCCGCGCGGAAGCGTTCGTAGTCGATCGAGAGCAGCGCGCCCTGCGGATGGAGCCGTCCGCCGACGTTCCATTCTGATTTCAATTCGACAAGCATCTGCCCTCGGACGAAGCCGTGGAACGTGGCGTCCAGCGGAAGGTCGAGCTGTTCGAAGACATTGTTGTCGAGCACGAAGGTCTGCGAAGAGTAGAACGTGATGCCCCGCTGCACCAGGATGTAGTCGCGCTCGGGAGTGTGGAGAACATAGCCCTGGTTGGCGACGTCCTCGTACTCCCCGCGGAACACGACCGGTGCGTCCGCGAAGGACGTTCCGCGCGTCCACTGCCGCACCGCGACGGGATAGCCCGACGCCGTCGCCATGCCTTCGCCCGCACTGCTGGAGACAAGCAGGGTGTTGCGGTCGATCCATGACACATTGCCTTTCGAAGCGGGAACGAAGAATCCCCCCTCGACGAATCGCTTCGCCTCCAGGTTGAATTCACGGCTTTCCGTGGCGTCGCTGCCGCCGCGGGAGAGATCGATCATGCAGCGGTCGTATCCGGGACGGAGGATACTCGCACCGGCGAAAGCCCAGTTCTCCTGTTCCTCCGCGCTCAGCGCGTCGATGTCGAGGACGGTCTCCCAGTCGGGATCGTCGACGAGATAGCGTTCAACCGGCACGCGCCGCCAGATGCCGCGCGGGTGCGCCGCATCCTGCCAGAAGTTGTAGATGAAGGAGCCCACGATACGCGGAGTGGCGATGCGTTTTGTGGAATTCAGGATGTCGAGTATCCCCTGCCGCAGCGCGGGATATTCCGGGAACTGCCGGAGTTCGGCCACGGTCGCGGCGTTGCGCGCGCGCACCCATTCCAGGGCGCGTTGGCCATTGACATCCTCAAGCCAGAGATAGGGATCGTCGGGGGATTGGGCGAAGGATGGAGTGCGGTTCATCATAATGCTCAGGACAATGCAGCAGAAAGCGAAGGACTTCATGGAATGCTCCCGCGGAACGGTGCGAAATGTGAATACGACGGAATATCCTTGCGTGAAGCCGTGAATGTGACGGTACAATATACGCGACTGTCCGGTCGTAATCATCCACCGTGAGATGGCGGACTACCCGGATCCTGTCGAGGCATGACGCATCGTCTCGCTCAGCCCACCAGACATTCCAGCACCGACGAGGGATTTGATGCCTCGGCCCGATTTTCATTGACAATGGAGTTTTAACCATTTACATTTAATGGTCATTAAAAGGAAATCGAACCACGCACCTCGGCGGCAAGCTCCGAATCACGGACGCGCCGCCCCTCACCGTTCCCCCGAACTGACCGGTCGCGACCGAAGAAAGCACCGCGATCGGCTATCCTCCAATCCCATTTTATTTACATACAAGGAGTTTCCTATGAAACGACTGCTGTTCCGTATTCGCAACGGCGGCATGATTGCCATCATTGCCGTGCTCGGTTCATTTCTTTCTTCCGGAGCGTTCGCGCAGGACGACCCGGCGGGAAGGAACAACGCATCTTCGTCGGCCGTCACCGGCGACACACATTCCGCCGACACCGACGCCCCACGGGGGAGAGACCTGGTTCCGCGCCTGAAATCGATCAAACCCGAACGGACGATGCGCACCGCCGGCGACGACGCGAGCCGCATCGAGGTGAAGTTCGTCGATGGACTGCGCTTCGACATCAATCCCCGTGGCATGCTCATCGAGCGTGCAGGCCGGGAACTCTGGAGTCCGCAGTCACGCACGACGCTCCAGCGCTTCGAACGCGCCCGCGGCGTCTGGCACCGGATGGTCACGGTGGGCGAGGAAGCGGTGGACAGGATGCGCGGCAACGCCCAACGGAAGCTCGGCAAGGAAGTAGCGGACATGAACAGCTACTACATCCTCACCGTGCCCGAAGGAGCCGACGCGGCCTCCTGGATTGACCAGCTCAATGCGCTGCCCGAGGTGCAGATCGCGCGCTTCGTGCCGCTGCCCGCACCGATGCCCGTGCCCGGCGATTTCCAGGACGATCAGGAGTATCTTGATGCAGCCACTGACGGTGTCGACGCGGAAAGCTACGCCTGGGGCATCTCCGGCGGGACGGGCGCGAACGTGCGCATCGTGGATCTCGAGTACTCGTGGAACCTGAATCACCAGGACCTTCCCGCGGGCATCACGACGCTCATTCCGGGCGGCCGGACGGCTGTCGATCCGTTCAACGACAACAACCATGGTACTGCGGTGCTCGGCGAACTCGCAAGCATCAACAACGGCTGGGGCACAACGGGCGTCGCGCATGCCGCGCAGATCTTCGTTGCACCCGTGAGCTGGGACAACGGCTACAATCTCGCCGCCGCGATCATCAACGCGATTCCTTCCCTTTCCGCCGGCGACATCATGCTGATCGAACAGCAGACGCGCGGACCGAATTACGTTGCGAGCAACGCGCCCTCGCAGTTCGGACTCGTTCCGTCCGAATGGCAGGAAGCGGTGTACGACGCGATCGTCACGGCCGTGGGCAACGGCATTCACGTCGTGGAGGCCGCCGGGAACGGCAGCCAGGATCTCGACGCAGCGGAGTACAGTGCTGGAAACGGAGGTCATTATCCGTTTAATGGCACCAAAAATTCCGGTGCGATCATCGTCGGCGCCGGCGCGCGCCCGTCGGGCTCGACTACCGACCGCTCCCGCCTCGGCTTCTCCTGCTATGGCAGCAGGGTGAACGTCCAGGGCTGGGGCGAGGGCGTCATGACCACCGGGTATGGCACCTTCTACAATACGGAAGGCGTGAATCTCTGGTACCGCAGCACCTTCGGTGGTACATCGAGCGCTTCACCCATCGTCACCGGTGCGGTCGCGCTGATCGAGAGCATCCAGCAGCAGGTGAATTCCTCGAACGTCACCCCCGGCGCCATGCGCACGCTGCTGATCAATACGGGCTCGCCGCAGCTGGCGGGAGCGAATCCGGTGTCCGAGAATATCGGTCCGCGACCCAGCATCCGCGCCGCGATACAGTCGCTCGATCCTTGTGATCTGACTTGTCCCGCGGATATCACCGTATCCAACGACGCCGATCTCTGCGGCGCGGTTGTGACCTTCCCCGCTGCGTCGACCAGTGCGACCTGCGGACCGGTGACATTCACCCCGGCCTCCGGGTCATTCTTCCCCGTCGGAACAACCACGGTAACGGTCAGCACGACATCCGGTTCGAGTTGCACCTTCGACGTCACGGTCAACGACACACAGGATCCGTCGATCACCTGTCCGACCGACATCACCGTCGACAACGATCCGGGCGACTGCGGGGCCATCGTGACCTACGCGGCCACCGCGAGCGACAACTGTCCCGGCGTCACCATGGCGTACAATCCGCCCTCCGGAAGCTTCTTCCCGGTCGGCACGACCAGTGTCACGGTCACGGCGACCGATGCACACAGCAATGATTCGCAGTGCAGTTTTGACGTGACGGTCGACGACGCCGAAGCGCCGACGATTTCGGTGACGCTCTCCCCGACCATGCTCTGGCCGCCGAATCACATGATGCGGAATATCTCCGCCACGGTGACCGCTGCCGACAATTGTCCGGGCGTCACCTACGCGGTCACATCGATCACCAGCAACG
>JAGTUZ010000059.1 GCA_018224415.1 Bacteroidota bacterium
CGCCACGCAGGTGCCGATGTGTTCTTCCCGCACCGGATCCCTGTCGAGGAGCCCGATGACGGAATCCACCTCGAAAAGGATCTGCTTGAACCAGAGTTCGTACGCCTGGTGCACGATGATAAACAGCATTTCGTCGTGCGCGGGGTTTCCGTACTCCTCGCTCTTCCGCTTCTGGCAATCGAGCAGGCGGTCGAGCTGCAGGTAGTCGGAATAGTACAGGGGGGGATAGGGTTTGTCCATGTATCGTCCTCTCGTTGCATGCATGGGGCGTTCAGCGCGCGGAGCCCGACTCCTCGGCATAGGGCCGGAGACGGTCGGTGATCAGCGTTCCGGCGCGCGTGAAATCGATGTCGGCAAGGTCCGTCGCGCCGCGCGTCAGCTTCTCGAGGATGTCCTGCTGGATGCGGCCGCGCTGCTTCGCGACGGAATACGGTGTGCGATGGAAGGTCACCATGGAATACTTCGGAATGAAATACTCCGGAAATCGTTTTTCCAGTTCGAGTCCCACTTTTTTCATCAGCAGGAAATGCGGGTCGGCGACGCTGTCGCGCATCTCGATGAAGTTCTCGAGTGCCAGGTCGGCGATCGCGTCGGCGTTGGCCTTGCGTCGCTCCTGCCAGGCGTGCAGGGCATGGTTCCAGTCGTCGCCGAACTCGTCGAGCGTCTCGTCGAGCACGGTGCAGTCCTCGAAGGCGCAGTTCATTCCCTGACCGAAGAACGGCACGATCGCATGCGCGGCGTCGCCCAGCAATGCCGCGGCGCCGTCCACATGCCAGGGATAGCCGCGGACGGTACCGAGCAGGCCGGTGGGATTCGTGAAGAAATCCTCCTCAAGCGTCGGCATCAGCGGCAGGGCGTCGGGAAACTCCAGCGCGACAAAGGCACGCACGCGATCCGGCGTGTCCAGCGACGAAAATCCAGGGTCGCCATCGTGCTGGAGGAACAGCGTGCAGGTGAAGCTGCCGTCGGGATTCGGCAGTGCGATGAGCATGAAGCTGTGACGCGGCCAGATGTGCAGGGCGTTTTTTTCCAGCCGGAAATGTCCGCCGTCGTCGGGGGGAATCGTCAGTTCCTTGTAGCCGTGTGCAAGCATGTCTTGTGTGAAGTGCGCGTGTCCGGCGCGTTCCATTGCCTGCCGCACGGCCGAACCCGCGCCGTCGGTGGCGATGACAGTGACGCCGCGGCGTTCGTAGCTGCGGCCGGTGGCTTCATCGGTGAAAAGGATGCTGCGCTGTGTGAAATCCATGCCGTCGCAGCGCTGACGGAAATGCAGCCGCACGCCGTCGTGGCTCTCCGCCAGCGTCATGAGCCGCCTGTTGAGCTCACCGCGGGAAACGGAGTAAATGACCTCGGAATCGTCTTTCCCGTAGGGTTGGAAGCTGTGCGAGCCGTCGGTGCCGTGGATCATCCGTCCGCGCATGGGGATCGCCAATTGCATGATGTCATCGAGCAGACCCACCTCCGCCAGCGCGTGCGTGCCGCGCACGGAGAGCGCGAGGTTGATCGATCGTCCGGCGTTCATCTCCTCGAGCCGCATGTCGGCCCGGCGCTCGAACACGTCGACGGTACAGCCCCGCTTCGCGAGATACACCGCGAGCAGCGAACCGGCAAGCCCCGCGCCGACCAGGAGTATCTGTTTTTTCTGCTCGCTCATCTCGGCACCTGTGTGGTGAAAGGATCGTGGGTGACGGCGGACCGCTCAGTCCTGCCCGTTGAAGAATACGTGGAACAGCTCGGCGAAGCGGCGGACGTCCTCGAAGCTGTTGTACAGTGGCACCGGCGCCACGCGGATGACGTCGGGCTCGCGCCAGTCGCAGATCACGCCCTGCGCGGCGAGCCGGTCGAACAGCGCGCGTCCGCCCGCGGGCACGCGCAACGAAAGCTGGCAGCCCCGCTGCGATGGATCCGCGGGAGTGATAATGCTCCAGCGCTCCGACGCGTGGGCGAGGAGCAGGAATTCGAGATAGCCCGTGAGCTGCACGCTCTTCGCGCGCAGCGCACCCATGCCCGCTTGATCGAAAAGCGCGAGCGAGGCCCGCAGCGCGGCCAGCGGAAAGATGGAAGGATTGCTCAGCTGCCAGCCCTCCGCGCCGACGATGGGACGGAACACCGGCGGCATTTCGAAACGCGTGACCTTGTCGTGGCCCCACCATCCCGCGAAGCGTGGCAGATCATCGCGCCGCGCGTGCCGCTCGTGCACGAAACAGCCGGCCGTGCTGCCGGGTCCCGCGTTGAGATATTTGTAGGTGCACCACGCCGCGAAATCCACGTCCCAGTCATGCAGGCGCAGCGGCACGTTGCCCGCGGCATGCGCGCAGTCCACGCCGACGACGATGCCGGCCTCATGCGCGGCGCGTGTGATCGCGGCGATGTCGAACAGCTGTCCGTTGTAATAATTCACTCCGCCGAGCAGCAGCAGCGCCGCGTCGTCGCGATGCCGGTGGATGGTCTCGAACGCGGCGTCGGGAGAAAAACGGCCGTCGGCGCCGAGCGGGATTTCCACAACTCCGGCGACCGGGTCCAGGCCATGCGCATGCAGCTGCGAGGCGACGGCGTATTGGTCGGAGGGAAAGGCCTTTTCCTCGATGATGATCTTCCAGCGCGTGGCCGAGGGACGGTAGAACGACACCATCAGCAGGTGCAGGTTCACCGTGAGCGTGTTCATCGTCACGACCTCCGACGGCAGCGCGCCGACGAAACGCCCGACGGGTCCGGCGAGCTGTTCGTGATAGGACATCCACGGGTGCGTCGCACGGAAATGTCCTTCCACGCCGAGCTGCGCCCAGTCGCGCAGCTCCTGCTCGATCGCCTCGCGCGCCGCCACCGGCTGCAGTCCAAGTGAATTGCCGCAGAAGTACAGGCAGTCGTCTCCCTCCGCCGTGCGGGGAATGTGGAATTCCGCGCGGTAGGCGCGGAGGGGATCGGCCGCGTCCATCCGCGCCGCGAATGCGGGATCGGCGTCGAAACGCGGCGGGGCAGCGGCGTGTCTGTCGCTGTCGGTAACGTTGTCGGGGACGGGCGGTGTGTTCATGTCAGGTGCGGATTTCGGTGATGGGAAACAGGACCGGCCGGCTCGGGGCCGCGTCGGACACGAAGGGCGCGATCTGGATGTCGAGCAGCCAGCGTCCGTCGGGCAGCGCGTCGGGGACGTAGATCATCTCGGTCACCGACCGCGGCGAGGGTTGCGACGCGTCGACATCGTGCCCGCCCTCGGAGACGTCCCAGAAAATATGATGCGCACACATCATTCCCTCGTCGAAGGCGCGGTCGAGCGAAGGCACGTCCACGAGCAGATGCCGAACGCCGAGCGCGCGCACGAGACGCATCGCCTCGATGCTGAAAAACGGCGCGGGATGCTTTATATAGCGGCGGGCCGTTTTCTCCTCGCTGTTCGGCAGCGTGCGTATGCACAGCGCCTCGAGGAAGGGATGGACGGGACCGTCGGGAAGGTCGCCCTCGCCGGGCGCCGTGATGCCGAGCGCGTCCAGCGCATCGCGCAGTCCCGCGGCGGTGATGAATCGGTCGCTCTCAGCGGGGACGGGCTCGTAGCGTTCACCTGTGCCTGCGGCCTCCGGTGTCGCGACGCTGACGAGCGTGGCGGGCAACAGCGCGGGCGCGAGCACCTCCGTCACCGCGATGCGGTCGAGGGCGATGTGTCCCACGCATTCGGTGTGCGTACCGTTACAGTGGGGGATCAGGGTGAGCGACTCGAAATTGCAGCTGCCGCCCCGTCGCGTGTCGCCGACAAAGCCGTTGCCTTCGTAGGCCGTGGAACTCGCGGCCGGTACGTCGTAGCTGTTGGGCTGCGGTCCGCCGAAGCGCAGCGGGATGGCGATCGAGAGACCCGCGGAGAGGTCACAGCGCCAGTCGCGCCCGTCGATATGGATGGTGGCGATCACGGGAGGAAACGCGCCTTGTCCAGTCCCAGCCAGTCCATCGCATTCTCTCCCAGCAGCATGCGTTTGACGTGATCGGGGAAGACGTCCATCGATTCGATGAGCGTGCCCGGACGATGTTCACCGAGCGGGAAGGGGTAGTCCGATCCCAGCGTGACGCGCGCCTCGCCAACCAGGTCGACGATATAGCGCAGCATCACCG
>JAGTUZ010000060.1 GCA_018224415.1 Bacteroidota bacterium
GCCGTGCTGCTATCGGGCTGTGCCGCACCACGTCTGGCAGAAACCGGAAGTGGCCCAACGATTCGCGTCTGCATCGCCGACCGGTCGCAGGACGTGCTGCTGGGAATCGGAGAGGGCGCGGTGATCGAGACGATCGACCGTCGGTTTACCTTGAAAGGACACCGAACGCTGCGCCTCCGTCTCAATGAGGACGGGAGCATGCAGGTGTTTGCCGACGAACAGCCGGCACGTCGTTTTCGCGGTCTGGCGCGATGCTATCACCGCAATGCCCAAGAGACGTTTACCTTCGAAGACCGACGATACGGTGACACGCTCCTGCTCGCTTCCGACGGTGCGCAGCTGTATGTGATCAACGTGCTGCCGCTCGAGGAATATCTGAAAAGCGTCGTGCCGCGGGAGATCGGCCGGAACCGGAAGACGGAGGAAATCGAAGCCGTGCGCGCACAGGCAATTCTCGCGCGCACGTACGCGCTGGCGAAAATCCGGTTGCCGCTCACACGGTTGTTTGACGTGTACGACGACACGCGGGACCAGGTATTCGGCGGCGTCTCCGGACGCGATGCACTCGCGACCGCGGCCGTGGAACAGACGGCCGGGCAGGCGCTGACCTTCAACGGGAAGCTGGCCGAATGTTACTTTCATTCCACCTGCGGAGGAAACACCGAGGCGTCGTCGCTTGTCTGGCAGCGACCGCAATCGAAGCCCTACCTGACCGGTGTGCGGGATGCGGGACACGACGGAGACCACTGTCGCATCGCTCCGTCGTACCGGTGGACCGAGGAGTATTCCCGTACGGAGCTCGAGACCACGCTCCGGGCGTTCCTCCCCTCTGCGAACGAAGCCATCCTGCCTTCCGACATTCCCGAAACACAGTGGCATCTGCTCGATGTGAACATTCTCAAGCGCGGGGCGTCGGGGAGGGTGACGCATATGCAGATTGTCATGGGCAATCGACTGCAGCAGCGATCATACTACCTGCATGGCGATCGCGTGCGTTATGCGCTGCGTCGGCCGGGTGGTGACCAGCCGCTCCGTTCGGCGCTCTTCGACATCCGCATCGAACGTGACGCAGCGCGATGGATCACGCGTGTGCGTTTCGACGGTGGAGGCAGCGGACATGGCGTGGGACTCTGCCAGTGGGGCGCTATCGGCATGGCGCGGGCCGGGTATTCGACCAGTGAAATCCTGCAGGCATATTTTCCGGGAACCGGGCTTCGGCGCGATTTCTGAATGTGCCGCGCGTTGCCATCAAACACGCGATCCCTCTCCTCCTTTCCCGTCAACTCTTTTACATCTTTTCCACCATCCAATAGACCCACATCGCAAATGCGTGCAAATTGTAGATTTTTCGCATTTTTCGTACATTTGTATTTTGGAAGAGTCTCCTATTCACCTTGATGGAGCATTTTATATGGCGAAGCCCCTGAGTATTCTCTTCGTTTCAAGCGAAGTCATTCCTTTCGCCAAAACCGGCGGACTGGCCGATGTTTCCGCCGCTCTGCCGCAGGTTGTCCGAGAGCTTGGGCATGATATCCGCATCATCATGCCGAAGTACGCCGCGGTCAGCGATCGCAAGTTCAAGATCCATGATATCAAACGCCTCACCGACATGCCGATACAGGTCGGCGAGAAAACCTTCCTCGGCAGCGTCAAGAGTTCCTTCCTCACCAATATCAAAACCAAGGTCCAGGTATACTTCATCAGCAACGAGCAGCTCTATTGCCGCTCGGACCTGTACGTCGATCCCAAGACCAAGGAATCCTGGCCCGACAACGACGATCGTTTCATGTTCTTCAGCCGCGGTGTGATCGAGACGTTGATCCGTCTCGGGTGGAAGCCGGACATCATCCATCTGAATGACTGGCAGAGCGGCCTGATCGCGGCGCTGCTCAAGACCGAGTACGCCGACGAACCGCTGTTCAAAAACACGAAGGTCGTGTTCACGGTGCACAACGCCGCCTACCAGGGCGTGTTTCCGAAAGAGTCTTTCGTGAAAACCGGGCTGCCCGCGAAGACCTTCAAAATGGACGGGGTCGAATTCCACGGCCAAGTCAACTTGATGAAAGCGGGCCTGATGTATGCCGACGCCATCACTACTGTGAGTCCCACCTACGCGAAGGAGGTTCGCAGCAGCAAGGATTTCGGCTACGGTCTCGAAGAAGTGTTCAAGAAGAAAGCGCGCAAGACCTACGGCATTCTCAATGGCATGGACGAGACCCTGTGGAATCCCGAGGTGGACAAGCTCATCACCAAGACGTATTCGGCGGAGACGATCGAGGACAAGCAGGCGAACAAAAAAGCGCTGTGTGATCATTTCAAGCTTCCGTACGATCCGAAGGTGCCGGTGATCGGCATTGTGTCCCGACTCGCCGACCAGAAGGGCTTCGATCTCATCGAGGAGAAACTCGAAGACCTGATGAAGATGGACCTGCAGCTGGTCGTGCTCGGGTCAGGGGAAAAGAAATACGAGGATCTTTTCACCAAGGCGGCCAAGAAGTTCAAGAAGAAGATCGGTGCGCATATCGGTTTCGACGAGGGACTGGCGCATCTGATCGAGGCGGGAGCGGACATGTTCCTCATGCCGTCAAAGTACGAGCCCTGCGGTCTCAACCAGATGTACAGCCTCCGCTACGGCACGCTGCCCATCGTCCGCTCCACGGGCGGTCTGGCCGACACCGTTGAGGACCTCAATGCCAAGCCGAAAACCGGGACGGGTTTCGTTTTCGAGAAATATCAGGCCAAGCAGATGCTCGACGCGGTGAAGCGTGCGGTATCCGCCTTCGCTGACGAGAAAATCTGGACCGCGGCGATGAAGCGCGCGATGGCGAAGGATTACTCCTGGGGCGCCTCGGCCGAGAAGTATATCGAACTGTACAAGAACCTTTTGAAAAAGAAATAACACACCATCAACAGTATCCTGACATCGAGGGAACATCCGCGCGATATGTTGTGCAGGGAATTCTCCCTTGCCGGTGATGGGGAGCGTGGTGTATTTTACTTTCTTCCCATCGCCGGAAGCGGTTCCGGTTGACATCACGAAAAAAGAGGACCGCATCATCGTGCGCATCTCCATTGTTCTTTCCTCTATTCTCCTCCTTCTGACCGCATGTCAGAACGATCCCGACCCGACAGGGATCGGCCTTGTTCCCGGCGGCGACGTCGTCACGGCGGAGCGTTTCGATTCACAGACAGATTCCTCCGAAATACGTGCGGACACCTATGTGTTTCGTGCCAATCACGCCGGGACGACCGTGCTGTCTGTCGGCGAGGCCGAGGGCATACGCAGCACCACCCTGCTGCGCTGGCTGTATTTCAACGTCGACAGCAGTCTCGCGTATGGCGGACGTATCGTTTCGGCCACAGTGCGCCTGCGGTCGATGCCGTATCATGTTGGCGATATCAACGCACCGTTTTCCATGGAGCTGCACGAGATCACGAGTTTCTGGAACGCCTTTACGGTGACCGCGGACAGTCTGAACCAGGGCTCGCCGACCACCGGCGCTGTGGCCGGCATGTTCCAGGGCACATTCGGGGAGACGGACAGCATCGATATTCCGATTGACACCGCGCTGGTGCGGAGATGGATGCACAACAGTTTCGAAGTCGACTACGCGTCAAACCATGGGCTCATGCTGCAGACGGCGGCGGCACAGAGTGGCATCATTCGCAGCTTTCAGTCACTTGACCCTTCGAACGCGAGCCCTCCCCGGCTGACGGTGATCATCGAAAACGCAGGAGTCCTCGACACGATCGTCGGCGAGAGCGCCGACAACACCACGCTGTGCGACGGTCCGCTGCACGAGAATGCAGGGCGGATCGTCCTTCAGAGCGGCATCTCCATCCGCGGCAGGCTCATCTTCGACATGAGCGCCATTCCCGCGGCGAGCATTATCAATCACGCCACGCTCTATCTCTCACGCGATGACGCCTTGAGCACGAAGTATTATCGCGGCGCGGACAGCGTGCTCGTTTACGAGTCCGTCGACAGCATCGCAAACACGCTCAACAGCACGGGGGTGATCACACGTACCGACAGCGAGCTCCCCGGTGTGCTGATCGCGGAGGGGGTGCCGGTGACGCGCGCGGTACAGAACTGGGTGAACCGCAAGGGCAATCATGGCTTCATCCTCGTGCCGATGTATGAACTTTCGGATATCGACCGCATGGCGCTGTACGGCGCCGATGCGCCGGCGGACAAGCGTCCCCGGCTGGTCGTGACCTACACCACGAAGCCCGACCTGCCATGAAACGACTTATCCCCGCTTTCCTTCTCCTTTCCAGTTTTGCCTTCGCA
>JAGTUZ010000061.1 GCA_018224415.1 Bacteroidota bacterium
CCCCGGACCCTGTGTCCCCCGGACCCTGTGTCCCCCGGACCCTGTGTCCCCCGCGAAACCAGCGGTCTCATGAATTTGACTTCATCATGGCGACATAGACTCATCAGGTCTTCTGCTCCGGTACGTGTAGTGTGTGGCCATATTACAACGGACATTTTTAAAAGTCAATTTAATTCTGAAATTCTTTTATTACTCCTCTACCACTTGGATATCCCCGGACGCGGCGCATGCAATGAACTGATGCGTCCCGTTTACACGCAGGCACTTTCTCACTGCAGCTTCCTGCCACGGCGCGGCAGGTGCCCTGACCCGTCTTCGTATGGCTGCGGCGGACTATGCCGGACATTCGCCCTCACGCATCTCGAATTCCACTCCCCCGACGATGACGCCGTTGACCTGTAGTTCGAGGCGATGCGGGCCGGGGTAGTATTTCCGTGTGCTGACGGCCTGGAAGGGGATGCGCTTTTCGATGACGAGGGTTTCGCCGGGCGGGAGCAGGCGCTTGGTGAGCTTGAAGACCTTGGGACTCCGCCCGCCATTGGCCTTGACAAAAAACACGATGAAGTCGATCAGGAGGGACTGCGACGTTCCTGCTGTCGAAACCAGCACGCAGCGGAGCGTGGTCTCGCCGCCGATGGTGACGCGCGTGGGTGTGACGGCAAGATCTTGGATGGCGAGCCGCGGCGCAGCGCCGTATCCCTGGAGTTCGAGCGCGGCGGGGTGTCCCTGCTTGAGCAGCGTCCGCAGCGCATGTCCGATGATCCACCGCGTGCCGGCCTCGTCGCTGCGCTGCCAGCGGCGCAGCGTCTCCACGACCAGGTCGGGATGATCCTTCGCGATGTCGTTGAGGTTGTTGGCCACGGAACGGCGCACGTACAGCTCCGGATCTTGTTTCAGCAGTTCGAGCAGCGCGAGAACGGGACGCGGATCGGCCTGGAAGGCTGGCAGGCGCGTCGCCCAGGGCAGGCGCGGACGCGTTCCCTCCGACACAAGCCGCCGCACGTGGGGATTCCCGTCCGCCGCCCACTTCCGTAATGTGCGCAACGCGCGCTCGGGATGGGCAACGATGAAAGGACGAATCGCCCACTCGGCCGTGAGCCGCTTGGTCATCTCGCGCAGCGCCTGCATACCCAGGTCGAAATGGCCGAGTCCTCGCCGCCCCACGAATTCCGCCATCGGCACCACCATGATACCGGTCACGCCGGGCCGCGCCTCGGCATCGGCCGTAGCTCCGCCCCCTGTGCTTCCCTTCAGGTCCGGCACGGCGAGTTCTGGACCCAACGCCCCGAGGAGGATATTCACCGCGGCGGGAAACTCCCCGGGAAGGAATTCCCCGAGCGCCTCGGCGATCAGCGTCGCACGCTGGCTGAAGGACAGCGCATCCAGCTCCGCGGCGATGCGCCGCTGGAAGCCGGAATCGTCGAAATCAGGCCAGACGCGCCGAATTTCGCGCGCAAACGCGCCGACGGCGGTCAGGTTGAATACGGTGCGGAATTCGGTGCCGGATTGCATAAAAAAAAAGAGCCAACGAGAGCTGAGGAGGGAGAGGGTGACTCGTTGTTGGCTCTTGGAAACAGTGAATGCGATGTAAATATACATCGGCGATTCTCTTAAAGCAAGAGTTTAGCGAAATATTTTTTCGCCTTATAAATCAACGAGTTATCAGGAGTTGAGCAGTTTGAGCGCCGATTTAACAAGTTCGGAGGCGGTGGAAGCGGGCGCGTCGAGGCTTCCGGCGGCGGTGGAAAGGGCCCTTTCCGCGGCGGGACGCGCATATCCCAATGCCTGCAGCGCCAAAAGTGCTTCATCGCGCACGCTCAAGGACCCGCCCGCTGCTGCTCGGTCGATGCCCTCGAGTCCTTTCGTGAAGCGGTCGCGTAATTCGACGATGATGCGTTCGGCGGTTTTCTTTCCGATGCCGGGTATGCGGGTGAGCGCAGCGACGTCGCCGCCGCTGACGCGCAGGCGCAGGTCGTCGGGCGAGATGCCGCTGAGCACGTTCAGCGCCATGCGCGCGCCGATGCCGGAAATGCCCTGCAGCAGGCGGAAAATCTGGCGCTCGGAGGCGTCGGCGAAACCGAAGAGCTGCATGGCGTCCTCGCGCACGTGCAGATGGGTCAGCAGGCGCACCCTCTCCCCCGCCGCGGGCAGGCGGTCATGCGTGTGCAGGGAGATCGACACGGCGAAGGCCACCCCACCGACGTCGATGACGGCGGCCATGGGTTCCTTCGCTGCCAGTGTTCCTTCGAGATATTCGATCATTTCCGTATGCGCTCGGGATGTTCCTCGACGAAGCTTTCCCAACTGCGGAATTTCTTCCGCGGCTCGGTCACATGCATGGCGTGGCAGATGGCGAGAGCGAGTCCGTCGGCTTCGTCGGATTTCTCGAACCCGGCCGTGAGTCCGAGGATGGCCTTCACCATGTATTCCACCTGCTGCTTCGCGGCCGCGCCCGTACCGGTGACCGAGCGCTTGACCTCGCGGGGACTGTACTCGGAGATACCCAGCTGGCGATGCACGGCGGCGAGGATGGCGACGCCGCGCACCTGTCCGAGCTTGAGGGTGGATTGAATGTTCTTTCCGTAGAAGGCGGTCTCGATGCAGAATTCGTCGGGGTGATGTTCGTCGATCACCGCGACCAGCCCGTCATACACCTTGCGCAGGCGGATGGCCACGGAATCCGCCGGCCGCATGGTGATGACACCCGAGGCGGCGCGGCGGTATTTCCTGCCCTGGACATCGATGATGCCGAAGCCGGTGACGAGGGAGCCGGGATCGACGCCGAGAATCAGCATCGGCGTGTCTTATTCCATCGAGGCCATGACGTCGGCGTCGATGTCGAAGTCGGCGTACACATTCTGCGTGTCGTCGTGATCCTCGAGCATCTCCAGCAGGCGCAGCACGCCTTCGGCGTCCTTGCCCTCGACCTTCATGGTATTCTGCGGCACCATCTGGATACCGGATTCCTGGATCTCGATTTCCTTTTCCTCGAGCGCCGACTTCACGGCATCGAAGGTTGTGGGATCCGTGGCGATTTCGAAGTATTCCTCCTCGGTCGCCATGTCCTCGGCGCCCGCCTCGAGGGCGATCATCATCAGGTCGTCCTCGCCGTACGCACGCGGGATCGTGAGGATGCCCTTGCGGTCGAACTTCCATGCCACCGAACCGCTCTCGGCGAGACTGCCGCCATACTTCGAAAACAAGTGGCGCAGTTCGGCCACCGTACGGTTTTTGTTGTCGGTAATGGTTTCGACGAGGAAGGCCACACCGCCGGGACCATACCCTTCGTAGGTGTTTTCCTCGTAATTGACGCCTTCCATCTCTCCGGTGCCGCGCTGAATGGCGCGCTTGATGTTGTCGGCGGGCATGTTGGCGGCTTTCCCCTTCTCGACCGCCATGCGCAGACGCGCGTTGGTATCCGGATCGCCGCCGTCGCGCGCGGCAATGGAAATTTCCTTGATGATGCGACCGAAGAGCTTGCCGCGGGCCGCATCCTTGGCGCCCTTGGCTCTCTTGATCGTGGCCCATTTCGAGTGACCGGACATCAGTGCCTCCAAGAGTATGTTGTTGAGTTCATAATGATATTCACATCTGGTTTTTTGATTATCAGCCCGTCTGTGCTTCCTCTTTCTGGAAGGCACGGATCTGGGCGAGGATTTCGTCGTTGGTCCGCGCGAGATTGACCTCGCGTACGTCACGCACCTTGAGCTGTGGGAAGATATTGCCGTTCCAGGAATTCTCCTCGATGGTGAACAGCATATCGATGTGTGGGTCCTTGCCCGAGACAATGTCCAGACGCGAACCGAGATTGAAGCCGATGCAGTCGAAGACGATACCGTCCTGCCGCACCTTCAATTTCAGATGGTCGCGACCGACGATGCGGGGAGAGCCGAAGACCTCGAGATCGTTGGCGAAGAAGATCGGACGCATGTTGCCCGGTCCGAACGGCGCGAACTGCTTGAGGATGCGGTAAAAACGCGGAGTGATGTCGCTCAGCCGCAGCGAGGCATCGGCAAGGATTTCGTGTGTGAGCATGTCCTCGTCGAGCATCTCCTTGGCGATGCTGGTGAACAGCTCGGTGAATTCCGGCAGCTTTTTGATCTCCAGCGCGAGTCCTGCAGCGTACTTGTGTCCGCCAAACTGCAGCAGCAGATGCTCGCAGCGACGCAGGGCCTCGTAAATGTTGAAGTTGATGATCGAGCGTGCCGACCCTTTCGCCACGCCATCGATGGTGGTGAGCAGGACGGTCGGACGGTAGAATTTCTCCACCAGCCGCGAAGCGACGATACCAATCACACCCGGGTGCCAGTCACCGTTGTGGATGACGATGGGCTTGTCGTCGTCACCCGCAAGGAAATCGGCCGCAACGATGGTGGCCTGGGTGAACGTCTCTTCATCGATCACGCGACGATTGCGGTTCTCTTCCTCGAGGATGAGCGCGCATTCTTTCGCGCGCATTTCCTCGTCACAGGTGAGCAGTTCCACCGCACGGGTGGCATCGCCCAGACGGCCGACGGCGTTGATGCGCGGCGCCATGACAAACACAATCTGCTGCGCGGTGAGGTCGCCATAGCGCAGGTTGGAGGATTCCATCAGGGCCTTGATGCCCGCGCGGGGGTTCTCGTTGATGATCTTCAGGCCGTAATGCACGAGAATGCGGTTCTCGCCCACCATCGGCACGATGTCGGCCGCGGCGGCGATGGCCACGAAATCAAGATACTCATACGGCACTTCGCGGATGGAATAGTATTCCGCCAGACCCTGGATGAGCTTGAACCCCACACCCGCGCCGGACAGAAACTTGAAGGGATAATGATCTCCCGGTTTGAGCGCGTCGAGCACCGCATGGGCGTCCGGAATTTCCGGACCCGGTTCGTGGTGATCACAGATAATGACATCGATGTCTTTTGTCTTTGCGTACTCGACCTGCGTAACCGCGGTGATGCCGCAGTCGATCGAGATCAGCAGCGTCGTGTCGATGCTTTTCGCATAGTCGATACCGGCCTCCGAGATGCCATAGCCCTCGTTCATCCGGTCCGGGATGTAGACATCCACCTCGCAGCCGATCCTGCGCAGGAACAGAAACAGCAGGCTTGCGCTGTTGGTGCCGTCGACATCGTAATCCCCGTAAACGAGGATGTTCTCCTTGTTGTCCTTGGCCTGGACAATGCGCGATACCGCCTTTTCCATGTCGTGCATGAGAAAGGGATTGTGCAGTTGTTCGAGCGTCGGACGGAAGAAGGCTTTCGCGGACTCGTAGTCCTCGATCCCGCGGTTGATCAGGATCGAAGCGATGATTTGAGGTACATGAATCTCCTCAACCAGCCGACGCACTTTGGCAGGGTCCCCGGGGGCCCTAATACTCCACCTGGCGTCCATGAGTTTGTCCTTTTATTGAAATGAATTATAAACATATTTTTAACTCAAAATTTTCAATTTTTTTGGGGAAAAACAGCGGAGCCCGCGTCCATCTGTAAGCCGAATTCTGTCTATCCCGCCCGCCGGAGCGGAGCGGGACGAGGCGGCCATCTATCTGGATCCCGCGTTGCCGCGGGATTCGAGCGACCTACCCGAATGCCGGGACAATCGCTTCGGCATGACGCGTGGCGTCATGCGTGGCTGTGTTCACTGCACGGGCAGCGCAGTTCCGGAGACGGCATTCCTACGCGGTCTTGCTCCGGGTGGGGTTTGCCAGGCCAGCCTGTTGCCAGACTGCCGGTGCGCTCTTACCGCACCATTTCACCCTTACCTTTCCCTTGTCGCCGAAGCGACGCGGGACGGGCGGTGTCTTTTCTGTTGCACTTTCCGTCGCCTTTCGGCGCCCGGACGTTATCCGGCACCCTGCCCTGCGGAGTTCGGACTTTCCTCCCCTGCACAAGGCAGAGGCGGCCGCCCGATGAACACGGGTCCGCTGTATACAATCGTTGCGAGAGCGAGTTCGTGACGGCAGCCGTTGTGTGTCGTCGCCAGTCACGGGAGCGACGCGTCCGGGAATGCCGTGCGCGGCGCGGTGCAGCGCGGTGCGTTCGTCACACGAACGCAGCGCTGCGTCAGAGTTGCATTTCCAGCGCGATCTCTTCCGAGACGAGGATGCGGCCGCAGTGCTCGCAGGTGAAGAGACGGTCGTTTTTCTTGATCTCGAGGATGAGCTGCGGCGGAACGATGTTATAGCAGCCGCTGCAGGACTCACGGCGGATCGGCACGACGGCCTTGCCTTTGGCGTCGCGGATGCGCTTGTAGAGCTGCATGTCACGGTCCAGCACCTCGCTCATGGCCTGTTCGCGCCGTTGTTCGAAACCGATCTCTTCCTCACGCGTGGTCTCGAGGATGTCCTTCAGCTCTTCGCGCTTGACCTCGAGTTCCTTGCTCAGTTCCTCCCGCCGGGTCGCGAACTGCTCCTTGCTGGCCTTGAGCTCTTCATTCTGCTCGATCCACTCCTGAACGAGCGCCTCGTTGGTGACAATGGTTGTCTCCGCGGTTTCCATCTCGCGTGTCAGGGCGTCGTACTCACGGTTGTTTGTCACCTCGAGCTGCTGGCCCTTGTACTTCTCGATCTTGTCGATCAGCTCCAGCGATTCCTTTTCCTTCATGCTGCGTTCGGTGGCGCCGCGTTTGAGCGCCTCGTCAATTTCCTCGATGCGGCGTTCGACGAGGGCGAGTTCCGATTCCATCGTGTTGACGGTCTCGGGGAGATCACCGCGGAGTTCCCGCAGTTCGTCCAGTTCCGTGTCGAGCAATTGAAGCAAATACAGCGATTGAAGTATGCTTTTCAAGGGATCTCCTGTGATTCTTCTTTCTACACGAAGCAAATCGGATTGGTATTCGTTCGTGCCTGTAAAATATCAATTTTTTTGCTGTTCTCGAAAGACCATTTTTCCAGCATGCCGGCGCAAAGCTCGATGAAGAGCCGTTCCGTGTGGAAATGTCCCGCGTCGACAAGCAGGATCCCGTCGCGATGGTCGAGAAAATAATGATGCGTCAGGTCGCCGGTCACAAGCGCATCGGCCCCCGCGGCCATCGCCGAGCGAATGTACGACGATCCGGCCCCGCTGCAGACGGCCACACGCCGGATGCGTTGTTCCTCTTCGAATGTCGATACGCGCAGCATCTCGCAGCCGAGGGCGGATTTCACGCCCGAGAGAAAATCCCGCACGGGGAGCGCGGAACCGAGCGTGCCCACCGCGCCAATGCCGTATTCCGGGACAGGGCCCTCGAGACGCGCCTCCGACAGTGTGAAGGGCAGATCTCCGAGCGTTCGCTCGACAAGGGAACGCACGATGCGGACACGCCAGGAAGGCGCGGTCACTTCGATCGTCACGCTGTCATCGTCTCCGCCGGACTGAACCGCATCGGCGTTGTCGGTGTCACGCAGGGCAGCGAGCAGCGTGTCGATCAGCGCCGGATCGCGGGGCAGGCGCAGCCAGAGCCGTCGCTGCTGTCCCTGCGCCGGATCGAGCACGGAGACATCCGTGAGTCCCAACCGACGTGCCAACTCGTGGTTCAATCCCCCGCGGGCAGCATCGGCGTTGGTGTGCGCGGCGATGACGCCGATGCCGTGCGTGAGCAGCGCGGCCAGCAGCGCCCCCTGTGGCGCGTCGGTGCGCAGGGATTTCAGCGGATGGAAAATGACCGGATGATGCGCGACGATGAGTTGCGCGCCCTCGCGCACGGCCTCTTCGACCACCTCGGGCGTGATGTCCAGGCAGACGAGCACGCGCGTGACTTCCTGTGCGGCGTCGCCGACCAGCACTCCGATGTTGTCGCGCTCCCATGCCACCGCGGGTGGCGCCCAGGCTTGAAGTGTATCGAGAATGTCTTTGATCTGCGGCATGGCGTCGTCGTTTGGAAGAAATAATCAGCAGCGCGGAACGCCGGAGGTCCCGCGCGGTCGAATAAAAAAAGTGCACCTCAAGGATGCACTTCGGTAGACTGTGTGGACCAATAGTGTGTGATCTTGCAAAAAACTGCTTGCATTTTCATACATCCAACCTCTGGTCCGACATCGTTCGTGGAGCTGAAGGGAATCGAACCCTCGACCTCTACAATGCGAATGTAGCGCTCTCCCAACTGAGCTACAGCCCCAGTCTTACAAATGTAGTGTCGGGGGGTGGAAAAAACAAGTCCCTTCGGATGGGAATCCGTGTTTGGAGAAGCGCCATGCGCCTGCTTCGCAGGCGCGCCATGCGCCGCTGCGCGGCGCGCTGTAGGCTGTAAGCGTTAGGCCTGCGCCGCTGCGCGGCGCGCTTTGCGCCTGCTTCGCAGGCGCCTCGCGGCGCTTTACAATCTTCACAAGAAACTTTATCTTTCCCCCGTAACCACGCGAGATGACAACATGTTACGATCCTACCGAAATCTTCTGTTTTTGCTGCCGCTGCTGGTGATGCTGGCAGCGTGCAGTGGGACGGACGGGACGGTGCGGCGAAGTGAGCGGGCTGGCGGCGGACGAGGTGACGGACGCGCGGCGGATTACCG
>JAGTUZ010000062.1 GCA_018224415.1 Bacteroidota bacterium
GCGGACTGCGCCTGTACCGCGAACGCCTCACGCCCGCGGAACGCTGGCTGCTCATGGCGCTGCTGCTCATGGTCATCATCATTGCGCCGAACTACCTGTACTTCATCCGCCTGAAATACCTGCTGGGCTTCGCGCTCGCCGGCATCGCCGTCTTCCATGAAACCGCGCGACAAGGGGATAAACGGACCATGGTGTCCGAAGAAACGGAGGCGTCGCGATGAACGGCGACCGGCCCGTCATTCCCGTTTCCCTCATCCTCACCACACGGAACGAGGCGGCGCACATCGCGCTCTTTCTCGACGGCGTGCGCGCGCAGACCGTCGCGCCCGCGGAGATTGTTGTCTGCGACGGCGGATCCACCGACGGCACGGCCGCGCTGCTGCGCGAGCACGGGGCGGACCTCCCGCTGCGTCTGATCGACGCGCCGGGGGCGAACATCGCCCGCGGCCGCAACCTGGCCATACGCGCCGCGACGCAGGACGTGCTCGCCATCACCGACGCGGGCTGCGAGATCGACCCGCACTGGCTCGAGCGCATCACCGCGCCGCTGCTCGCGACGCCCGAAGTGGACGCCGTCGGTGGCGGCTACGCGCTGGCGGGCGAGACGCGGCTGCAGCGATGGACACGCGCCGCCACGCTGCACCTCGAGCAGCAGCGTCCGGAGGATTTCCTCCCCTCGTCGCGTTCCTTCGCCGTGCGCCGCGCCGCCATCGAGGCGGCGGGGATGTATCCCGAGCATCTGACCTTCGCCGGGGAAGACACCGCGCTTGTGCTCGCGATGAAGGCGCGGGGCGCGCGCTTCGTCACGCGCTGGGACGCGCTGGTGCGCTGGTATCCGCGCGACACCCTCGCCGGTTTCCTGCGGCAGCACTGGCTCTACGGACTCGGCGACGGCGAGGCCCGCAGCAGCGGTGCCCGTTACGCGCGCACGCTGCTCAAGTGGGGCGGCATTGCCGCGCTGGCGCTCTTCGGACTGCTCTCGCCCTGGCTGCTGCTGCTCGTGCCCGCCGCGGTGTGGCTGAATGCCAGACGGCTGTGTCCGGTATACCGCTGGCGCAGTCTTCCCATCGCGGACCGGCTGGGCGCGTACGCGGTGCTGGTGCTGAAGGAATGGAGCATGTTCGCCGGCTATCTCGCCGGACGCCTGCGCGGCGCGCCGGGAAGGAGGGACGGATGACGCGGCATCATGACGAAGCGGACACGGGACGGCACGCGCGTCCGCGCATCGTGCATATCGCCTTCAACCAGGCGCGCAAGCTGCCGCCGCTGTTGGCCGAGCTGCGTTCGTTGCGGGAGGATTTCGAACTGGTGCTGCTGCTGCCCGATTACGAGCAGGACCCCGACTGGCTGCGCGCGCAGCTCCCCGATGTGTCTATCGAACTGCTGCGGCTGCGCAGCCGCGAATGGAGCGCCGCGCAGACGCCGGTGTGGAAGCTGCTGCGCTTCAAGGAATTCACCCTGCGCGCTTTCGCAGCGGCGCGGCGCGCGCGGGGCGACGTATACGTGGGACACGACATGCCGGGCATGCTGCCGCTGCTGCCCTGGGTGGAGGCGCGTCCGTCGAAGGTGGTGTTCCACGCGCATGAACTCTGGACCGAAGCCGCCGAGGCCAACGCGCCGCTACGTTCCCTCTGGCGTCTCGCCGAGCGGCATATCGTTCGCCGCGTGGCGCGCGTGATCGTGCCCGAGTCCAACCGCGCGCGCATCATGCATGAGGAATACGGCGCGGCATCGCTGCCCGCCGTGGCCATGAACATCCCCGCCGATCCCGCGCCTTTCCGGCGCTCGGACTACCTGCGCGAGAAGCTCGGCCTCGCCGACGACGCCGTCATCGTGCTGTACCAGGGACTGCTGGCCGACACGCGCTGCCTCGAGGAAGCCGTGTGTGCTTTCGCGGGGCTGCCGCCGCGCTTCCAGCTCGTGATGGTGGGGCAGGGCGACGAATCTTACACCGGCCGGCTGCGCGAGGCCGCACGCGCCGTGCCGGGCCGGGTGTCCTTCCTCGCCTGGATGCCGCCCGAGCGTCTGCGCGATCTCACGGCCTCGGCCGACGTGGGACTGCTGCTGTACCGCAATCTCGGACGCAATAATTATTACGCCGCGCCGAACAAGCTCTTCGAGTACCTCTTTGCCGGACTGCCGGTCGTGTCCAGCGCCTTCCCCGGTCTCGAGGCCATCGTCGCGGGCGACGGCTACGGCGCCTGCGCCGATCCCGCCGATGCGACCGCAATCGCGCACGCCATCCGCGAGGCCGCGGCGCTTCCTGCAGGCGGGGACATCGCGCGCCGAAGCCGCGAGCGCTGGCGCTGGGAGGATCAGGCAGGCGTGCTGCGCCGCGTATACCATGACATCCTGCGCCACCGCGCGGGGGAGGGGGCGGCATGAAAACGGATGGCATCGTCTGTTTTGCCGGCAACGACTGGTGGATGCACAATCCCATGACCGAGAAGCAATGGATGCGGCAGTTCGCCGCCGATGGCACCGCCGTGCTCTTCGTCAACAGCATCGGCATCGGGATGCCCGGCGCCGGTTCGCCGCATGTGGCGCGCCGCCTGTTGCGCAAGCTGCGCAGCCTCGCGCGCTGGCTCCGCCGCGACGAAGGCGTGTGGGTGCTGACGCCGCTGCTGCTGCCGCTGTGGTCGGTGGCCCCGGTGCGGCGGCTGAATCTCTTCCTTCTCACGCTGCAGCTACGGCATGCCATCAAGCGTACGGGAATGTCGCGCGCGCTGTTCTGGGCCGGCATTCCCACCGCGGCGCTGCTGCTGCGGCATGTGCACCACGACGCCGTGGTGTATTACGTGCAGGACAACTACACGGCGTATTACGACAGCATGTCCTTCACCCGCGTGCGGGAGGATCACGAGACGCTGCTGCGCGCAGCCGACGTGGTGATCTGCGCCTCGGTCGGACTCGCCGAGCGCGAGGCCGCCTTCGCCCGCCGGGTGGAATACATCCCGCACGGCGTGCATCCGGCCTTTCTCGAGGCGGACCTGGATTCCGCCGGGCGGGACCTGCCCAAAGCCCTGCGCGGTATTCCGCGTCCCATCGTCGGCTACTGGGGTTCGCTCGAGGCGCTGCAGGACCGCGCACTCGTCGCCGCCCTGGCGCGCAGGCATCCGGAGTGGTCGTTCGTGTTCATCGGCAGGAAGATGGTTGACCTCGACGAACTCGAAGCCCTGCACAATGTGTATTATCCCGGCTATCTGCCCATCGAGGACATTCCGGAGTACGGCGTCCATTTCTCCGTCGGACTGCTGAGCTTCGTGCAGACGGAATGGATCCGTTACAGTTGTCCGATCAAGTTCCGCGAGTATCTGGCGCTCGGTCTGCCTGTCGTCTCGCCGCCCATCATCGAAGTCGAGCGCGTCTATCCCGGCGAGGGACACATCGCGCGCACGGTGGACGAATTCTCCGCGGCCATCCGCGAGGCCATCGAAACTGATACACCTGAACGACGGCGCGCCCGCCGGGCGCTGGTCGCCGACGAGAGCTGGGCCGCCTCCGCCGCGCGCGTGCGCGCGGTGCTCGATTCGCTGGACGCCGATGCGGAAGCGTCGGGCGCGCAGGCTCCCGCCACACACGAATCCACCAGGCCCGCTTCCGGAGCGGACAAGGAGGGCAGCGCCTGATGTGCGGCATCGCGGGCATTGTCGGGTTTCCTTCCGGTGCCGAAGCCGGCGCGGCTGCGGTTTTGGAGCGGCGCGTGCGCCTGATGACGCAGATGCTGTGGCATCGGGGTCCCGACGGCGGGGCGGTATGGACCGGCGACGGAGCGAGCATCGGACACCGGCGTCTGAAAATCATCGACCTCTCCGACGGCGGACGGCAGCCCATGCACACCGATGACCGACGTTTCGTGCTTTCCTTCAACGGCGAGATCTTCAACTACCGCGAGCTGCGGGCGGAACTCGCCGCGCGCGGACACGCCTTTCGTTCCGACAGCGACAGCGAGGTGCTGCTGCGCGCCTGCGTGGAATGGGGCGACGAAGTCACGGCGCGGCTCGTCGGGCAATTCGCCTTTGCCTTCCACGACACCCGCGAGCGCCGGCTGCTGCTCGCGCGCGACCATCTCGGCATCAAGCCGCTCTATTATGCCGTGCACGAAGGCGCGCTGTATTTCGCCTCCGAGGCCAAGGCCATCGCCGCCGTGCTGCCCGGCACGCGCGCGCCGCGCCTCGACCTGCTGGGGCAGTACCTGTCCTTCCTCTGGATACCGGGGGAAGAGACCTTCTTCTCCGGCATCCGCAAGATGCTGCCCGGTTCGCGGCTGGTCTGGCACGACGGCCGTGCCGTGTCCACGCGCTGGTGGGATCCGGTGGAACAGTGGAAGGAGGCGTCCGCCGGAGCCTCCGGCGCAGGCCGCCGCGGGGCGGGGGAGCGCGACGAGGAGGCTCGCGCGCTGCTGGGCGAGGCCGTGTCTTCGCAGCTCGCGAGCGACGTGCCGCTCGGACTGCTGCTGAGCGGCGGCGTCGATTCCACCATCCTGCTTGCCGAGATGGCGACGCGCGCGCGCACGCCACGGGCGTTCACCGCCACCTACGGCGCCGCCAGCCGTTTGCGCGACGTGTTCGACGACGACCTGCCTTTCGCCCGCATCGCGGCCGCGGCCTTCGGCGCCGAGATGACCGAGGAGACCCTCGAGGCCGACGTGCCGACGCTGCTGCCCGAGGCCGTCTGGCACTGCGACGAACCCCTTGCCGATCCGACCATCGTCACCAACCTCGCACTCACGCGGCGCGCGAAGCCCGCGCTCACGGTACTGCTCACCGGCATGGGCGCTGATGAAATCTTCGCCGGCTATCCGCGCTATCCCGCCGTGCTGTTCGGCGAGGCCATGCGCGCCGTGCCCGCGCCCGTGCTGCGCGCCGGGGCGGGACTGCTGCGTCTCGCGGTTTCGTCGGGACTCCTGCCCATCGAGCGCGGACGGCGTCCCCTGCAGCTGCTCGCGCATCTGCACAAGCCGTTCGAGGAACGCTTTCTCGGATATTCCTCGTATGTTTCTCCCGACGTCCTTCCCACGCTGCTCGAAGGCGAGGCGCGCACGCTGGCCGCGGCGGCCGACGTGTTTGCCTTCCATCGCGGCGTGCTCGGACGCACCGCGGGACTCTCGCCGCTTTCGCGTATGCTGGCGACGGACCTCTGCGGCTTCCTTCCGTATCTGAATCTGGAGAACATGGACAAAACCGGCATGGCCAACGGCGTCGAACTGCGCGTGCCCTTCCTCGACCATCGGCTGGTGGAGTGGAGCATGCGCCTGCCCGACGACGACAAGCTGCGGCGCAACGCCGAACGCAAGGTGCTGCTGCGCCGCGCGTGGAGCGGCCGCATTCCGGAGGAAATCATCCGAAGACCGAAGACTGGATACAGTCCCCCCGTGCGCGGCTGGATGCGCGAGACGCAGCGCGAATACGCGCGCGACATCCTTCTCTCCTCGCGCGCGCGCGAACGCGGCATCATTTCACCGCGGGCCGTGGAACAGCTGTTCGACGAAAACACCCGCGGACGCGCCGAGCACGGCATGCAGCTGTGGACGCTGCTCGTGCTGGAGACGTGGATGCGCGAGTACGCCGACCGCACGGAATGGACACCGGCCGAGGATCCCGCCGCGCTGCGCCGTATCGGCGGGGAGGAGGACGCATGAGCGCCATGCACGAAAGCGACCTTCGCGCGAGCGGTCCCCACGACGACGGTCCCCACGGCTTCGGTGCTTCCGGCAGCCGCGGTCCCGCGCCCGCGCAGGCGGCGCCGCTGCCGTCGCGAGGACGGATGCTGCTGCGCATTCTCCTGCTCACCCTGCTGCTCGCCGGCAGCGTCGTGCAGCTCGAGGTCGGACTCGCCGACAACGGCGACTGGACGCGGCTGATGACCTGGTTCACCTCCGGTCCGTCGGGATTCGCGGAGAACTGGCCCACCGAGGGAAGCCGCCTGCACGAACTCCGTTTCTTCGATCACGTGCCGCTGTACTGGCAGCTCGATGTTCCCTTCGGCTCGCGCTGGGTGAGTTCCATTCTCCTCGTCTGGCTGCCCGGCGTGCTGCTCAACGTACTGCTGTATTCCGGCACGACATTGTACCTCCCCTTTATCTCTTTCATGCCGCGGCTGGCCGTGCTGCTTTTTCTCTGGATGCTGCTGCGCTGGATCGACCGCGAGGGCGGTCGTCTCTCGCCCGCGCTGTATGTCGTGATGGGCGTGCCGGTGGTGTTCGCCGGTTTCAACACCGAGTACGTCGCCTATTTCAGCAGCTTCTACCAGGAGCCCGCCTCGCTGATCGGACTGCTGCTCGTCGTGCTCGCGGGCGCGTATTACAGCGGACGCGGCGACGGCGTGCTGCGTCCCTGGCTCTCGGCCGCTGCGGTGCTGTTCCTGACCACGGCGAAGCTCAGCAACATCCACTGGGCGCTGCTGGCCGGACTGCTGCTCGTGCCGTGGGAGGATCTCGTGCGCCGGCACCGGCGGCGGGCGGTGTACCTGCTCATCATCGTCGTCGCCCCGGCCGCGTTTTCCCTGTTGCAGGCCTCGCTGTACGGCACGCGCACCGTCAACGCCTATCAGAGCATCTACTGCGGCGCACTGGTGTTCAGCGAACGGCCGCAGGAGCATCTCGACCGCCTCGGGATGTCCGACGGCGCGCGTTATATCGGCCATCACGCCTACGGCGCGCCGGGCATCGAGGCCATGCGCCGTTATCCCGTGCGGATGACGCATCGCACCGTGGCGGAGATCATCCTGCACGAGCCGTCCATCGCCTGGGATATGCTCGTCTTCGCCGCCGACAGCATGCAGCGCGCGGAGCTAACGCATCTCTCGAAGCGCGTCGTGCATAACGAACCGCATGCGGCAAGACCCTGGGCGAGCTGGCTGCCCGCGGCCGCGGCGTCCGCCACGCCGCTCAACGCCTGGACGCGCCTCAAGCGAGCGGCCTTTCCGACCGGAACGCCGCTGATCATCGTCCTCGTCCTGCTCGCGTTGCTGCCCACCTTCGCATGGAACCACCAGCGCCGCCTCGTCCGCACCCTCGCCCGCACCACCGTCATGCTCGCCCTTGCCGTCCTCGCCGAAATGTGGATGCAAGTCTTCGGCGACGGCCAGCGGGATTTGATCAAACATCTCTATCTTGCGAATGTTTGTTTTGATGCTGCGGTGATTGCGTTTGTTGGAATGCTTGTCGGGATGATGATGAAGGACAGGATGGAATGATGGAATGATGGAAAGATGGAATGATGGAATGATGGAAGAATGAAATCGTGGAGAATCGTCTCGCACATATGGTAATTGTCTTCCACTCCCTTCGCTTCCTGCGTCCCTCCATGATATACTGGCGGGTGTTTCGGACGGTGAAGGGGGTGGTGATCGGGATGGTGGAGAAGGCGGGGCTGGCGCGGATGTTCTTCGACCGGTCGCTGCGTCCCGTGCCGGTGACGGCGGTGCCGCCGCTGTCGGGGCGGTATCACTGCGAGGACATCGAGCTCGCCGCGCGGCGCTTCAGTTTCCTGCGTGATGTGGAGACGCTGCCCGCGTCGCCGGAAGCCCTCCGCGCCGCCGTCGCGCGCAAGCCGCTGCTCTGGCAGTTCCATTTCGGATATCACGATTATCTTCTCGCGCTTCTTGCCGCGTCCGATGGTGCTTTGTCCGGCGACGTGCTTGCCTTCGTGCAGGAGTGGGACGCGGCCTTTCCCTTGCACGCGTCCGGCGCCCGGCGCAGCGCCTGGCATCCCTACGTGCTGTCCATCCGCATCGAGAGCTGGGTGCGCCTGCACGGCATGCTGACGGCGTCGGGGATCGACGGCGACGACCCGCGTCTGCAGGTGCTGGGCGAGGGTGTCGAACAAATGACACGTGTGCTGCTGCGCAATCTCGAGAAGGGCACCATGGCCAACCATCTCCTGCGCAACATCAAGGGACTCGTGTTCGCCGGTCTTTTCCTCGACACCTCCACCGGCGCGCAGGCCCGCCGCATCGGCATGAAGTTGCTTGACCGCGAGCTGGCAGAGCAGGTGCTCGACGACGGCTGTCATTTCGAGCGCAGTCCCATGTACCACGTGTCCATGACCAACGACGTGCTCGACATGGCCGAGGCCATGCTGCTCAGCGGCGCCTCCGTGCCCGAGCGCCTCGCCGACGCCACCACGCGCATGACCGCCTTTCTCGAACGCATGCGCCATCCCGACGGCGAGATCCCCTTCTTCAACGACTCCACCGGGTCGTTCTTCCTCCGTACACACGAAGTTCTTGCACGGGGGCAGGCGCTCGCGCCAGAACTTCGCGAAGATCCCGGAGCACCGCTCGATGAGGGCTTGGGGTCGGCGCGCTCCCCTGTCCGCCGTAGTCAGCCAACGGCTGACGGAGGCGGAAGCGCGCCGCAGGAGGAGGGCCTGGGGTCGGCGCGCCCCAGCGCGCCGCGGGAGGAGGCGATGAACCCCGCCCACATTTCCGGCCTGCTCGTCGCCGAATCCCCTCGCGCCTGGCTGGTGATGGACGCCGGGCTGGTGGGACCCGACTATCAACCCGGGCATGCGCATTGCGACACGCTGTCGTTCGAACTTTCGCTCGACGGCAGGCGCTTTGTCACCGATACCGGTGTCTTCCATTACAGGGAGTCCCCCGAGCGCGTGTATTCCCGCTGCACGGCCGCGCACAACACCGTCGAAATCGACGGCGCCGAGCAGTCCGAGGTATGGAAAAGCTTCCGTGTCGGCCGCCGCGCGAAAACCAGCCACGTCTCGCGCGAACAGCGCGGCGACGCGGTGCTGCTGCGCGGCACGCATGACGGGTACGAAAGAGTGCAGGCCGGGCTCCAGCACGAACGCGCCATGCTGCTCGACGGCGATGGCCTGGTCATCGCCGACTGGCTGCACGGCCGCGGCAGGCACACATGGCGGAGCTTCCTGCACTTCCATCCCGACATGCGCATCGAGGAGACCGACGGCGGATTCATGGCCGTCCTGGGAGATACGGAAGTCATGGTCCGTTATCATGGCGGGGGGTCGGCGCATGTCTTCACGAGCGAATACTATCCCGCCTTCGGCGAGAAGCACGCCCGCCGCAGCCTCGTGTTCGCTGGCGACGGTACCCTGCCCGTGCTGCTGGTCGTGGAATTGTCGTTCGTAAGAAAGGGGCGGAAGGTGATTGTTGGAAGCGACGGGGTGGAGGTGGAGGGCTTCGACCGATTGCGCAGCGGGATTGCCGCGTCGTGACATCACGATGAGTTCACGCCCAATCGTCGGGGGGCCGGGCGATCGGCGATCTGAGATTCAGTTCCAGGAAGAAAAATATTAGAACTGTGTTGGGTGAATTCAAGATTCTAGTGCAACAACTTTCGGTGTACGGCAAAAAGTCATGGAATGCAAGAAATGACATTACGAATGCGAATCGGAGATTCGGTATTCAAGGACTGCGTTGTTGTTCATGATGATGATAGAACTCGGTAAATACTTCCGCCGGAGTTCTCCACTCGAGCGTCTTTCTCGGCCGCGTGTTCATCGCGTGCTGGACCCACGCAATCTGTTCGTCCGTCACCTTCGAAAAGGGCTCTTCCGGAAAGCTTGTGGGATAGTTTAGCGATTCGTATCATGGTTTGAGCCCATAAAATCAGCCTGGAGTCGTTCCAATGACCGTACCGGCCGCTCTCGATCATCACTACCGCGAACTTCTTGGCCTCGTCCGCCCCTGGAAGATCACCGACATCGTTCTTGACGTGAGTACGCAACGTGTCGACATCACGCTCGAATGGCCCGCGGAACGAAAGGTTCCCTGACCGGAATGCGGGAAAAAGTGCGGCCGGAAGGATCACCGTGAGAAACGGACATGGCGCCATCTCAACACCATGCAGTTTCAGACGTTCCTTCACTGTCGTATTCCCCGCGCGGAGTGCCGCGTCCATGGTGCCCACACGATCACGGTCCCCTGGTCGGAGCAGGGTTCGCACTGGACGTTGGATTTCGAGGATTTCGCCGTTTTTGTCATGGAACAGGTCTCTACGCTGGTCAAGGCGGCGAGCATTCTCGGGATCAGCTGGGACGAGGCCTCGCGGATTCGTGACCGTGCGGTCGAGCGCGGGCTGCGTCGTCGTACGGTGGAGGACATAGAGTACCTTGGTATCGACGAGAAAAGCTTTGGTCGCAAGGAGAGGTTCGTCACGGTGCTGGCGGATATCGACGGGGAACGCGTCCTCGAAGTGGCACCATCGAAGTCGAGCACGGCGGCAAAGACCACCTTGGCGGTGATTCCGGAGGAGGCGCGCCCCCAAGTCCAGGCGGTGGCGATGGATATGAGCGCGGCGATGGAGCGGGCTTGCAAGGAGGAGTTGCCCAACGCGGATATTGTCTACGACAAGTTCCACATCGAGCAGCACCTGTCCAAGGCGATGGGATCGGTACGCGCGAGCGAACACCGGATGCTGGTGGCTCAAGGAATCCTGATCTTCACGAGGACACGATATCTGTTTCTTCGACGTCCCGAACGCTGGAATGAAAAGCAGCAGGCGCAGTTTCGTGACATCGAACGCGCGTTCGGCAAGACGCGCTTCGCGCAGTCCCGCATCGGCAGGATGTGGCTTATCAAAGAGGCATTTCGCATGTTCTGGGACTATGCCTCGCCGACATGGGCGTTGAAATACTTTCAGCGCTGGTACTTCTGGGCAACGCATAGCCGGATAAAACCGGCCATCAAAGTCGCGAGGATGATCAAAAGTCACCTCGATAATATCCTGACGTACTTCACGCATAGAATCACCAATGCGTACACCGAAAATATCAATGGTCGTATTCAAGAACTCAAAGCCGCGGAGAGGGAATTTCGTAATTTCGCCAATTACCGAAACGCGATCTTGTTTTACTGCGGGAAACTCGACATGCGGCTGAAAAAAGATGGCTGTTTGTATGCATAACTATCCCATAAAAAGGTCGGAAGAGCCGTTCAGACAATCAATCTGCTTCTCGTCCGGTAGAACGGAGCGGTGACGGGAGGCCGTGTATTTCGCATGTGCCTCTCGCTCGCCTCTTATTCGACAATCGGAGAGTGAGACGTTCACGTGAAATAGATACTATACCGGCATATGCTGCCATCGCCAACAGGAAGTATGAAAAGAACAGAAACAGCAACGGATTGTGTCACCTTGGGGTGGCACGCAAGGAGATACACAATGAAAAGACTGATTACTGCAATGCTGCTGCTCGCGCTTTCATCGGGACTTCCCCTGATTGCGCAACCGACGGCGACGGATCTCTCGTATTTTCCACTGCAAACTGGGAATGTGTGGGTGTACAGGATTACCGAGACAAAGGTGGTCCCGCCCGGTGACTCTATCGTCGGTTACGACACGATGCGGGTGGAGAAGGATACCATTATGGCCAACGGGAAGAGATACTATCTTTGGGGGAATGTGCCCACCCGCATAGACAGTCTCACCGGTATCGTGTACCAATACAAGGGAGGGAGTTCGGGTTGTCCCGATTCGACCGAAATTGAATATGTAAATTTGACGATCGACTCCACCAGCAGTTATACGCTCTGCCATGGCTGGGAGTGGGAGTATTACGTTGCAACAACCGATGTTCCGGAGCAAGCTGGACTGCTGGATGTCGACAGGAAGCAACGTGTCTGGAAACTGCACTATTATGGTACGATCGATAGATTCGCCGAAGGGATCGGTCTTTGCTATGTCGAACCGTACCCCCCGGTAGGATGGTTTCGACATGAGCTTGTCTACGCCAAGATCGACGGGGTACAGTACTTTCCGGTGACTTTCCGCAGCTTTCATGCGGATCTGCTGCCCGGCAATCGTGTGCACCTGCGGTGGAGTACCGAGCAGGAAGAGCGGAATGCGGGCTTCACCGTGCAACGCCGGGCGGCACTGCAGAACGCTGGGTGGGAGGATGTCGGCTTCGTCGAGGCGCGTGCCCCGGAAGGAGGAGGCGCAAGCTACACCTTCGTCGATGACGGCACCGGCGCGTGGCGATCCGGGACGGACCTGCAATACCGTCTGCGCCAGCACGACTATGACGGAACGGTCTCGTATTCCTTCGTTCTCGATGTTCGTCTCTCGTCGACGGCAGACTCCCCGGAACTCGCGGCCTGGCCGCAGCCGGCCAACGACGTATTGCATCTGCAGCTTCGCGTTCCAACAGAGCACGCGCCGCAGCTGCGCATCAGTGACATGCTCGGACGCGAAGTCCGTCTGCATCGCCTCGAAGCCGGCACACCGTACTGGAGCTGGGATCTGACCGATGCAGCAGGCGGCCGCGTGCCTCCCGGCCTTTATCTCGTCTCGGTTCGTGCCGGGGAAGTGCGGATGACACGGAAGGTGGTTGTCAGATGATAACGTGAGAAACCACAGAGAGTTAAAAGTGAAAAGTTAAAAGTTAAAAGTGGGGGAATGAGGGAAATGAGGGAAATGAGGGGAAAGCGCCGGTAAAAGCCGGCATGAGATAGGAGGTGAAAGTCCTCCACGCGGCAAAGGCTAGCGACCAGCCGCGCCCCCGAGTCATGCGTCGGCCCAACGTAAGAAGGGCGGCGAAGCGTTGACAGGGGCACGTATAGGCCGTGGCATCGAGCTTCGAAAGAACGAATTCGGGTGCCGACCTTGTCCACCTAAGGGGAAGGCAGCATGGCGTGAAGCGAAAGCGCGAGCGAC
>JAGTUZ010000063.1 GCA_018224415.1 Bacteroidota bacterium
AATAACTGCAGTCCTGCGAAAACGCCACGGCCGCAGTGAACGTTGGTGATATGGTATGTCGTCCCCAGAACATACGCCGCAGACGGGATTCCGGCCCCTCTGCCAGGATCGTGTTCAGAAGGATGGTGGCAACAAAGCGGTCATCTCCGCGAAGTGGAGCACGCACACCGAAGCGAAAGTATGCCAACCCGTTCGGTGTTTTATCCTCCGGCAGCAGACGCACGAGTTCCTGCGCCCCACCCTTGATAATGTCAGGAGCGTCGATCGACGCACGGAGGGAGGGTCCCGCGGCAGGCGGCTGCCAGGCACCGAACGCCTCAATGATAGCGGTGCGCACAAAGCGGTAGTCGACGCTGCCGGTAACGATCACGGTCGTCCGTGACGGACGGTACCATCTCTCTTGAAAATCAGTGAGCTGGGCAGTGGTGAGTGCAGCGATGTCTTCGGGTGCGGGCAGCATATAGCGGGTGAGGACATGCTCCTCTCCGCACAGGCTGCGCACGGCCGCTACGGTGGCCCGCTCTCCGCTGGATACACGCCGTTGCAGCCGCGTGGAGGAGTTGCGCTGCAGCGCCATCAGTTCCTGCTCACGCAACGAAGGCGCAATGACTCCGTCCGCCATGACCTCCAACGTTCCTGCAAAATTCCGCGAAAGAGTACGTCCGTAGAGCTGTGTGTAATCATAATGCGCGTAGGGAACAACCGTGCTCCCCATTTCCGCCAGGTATTTGGTAACCATCTCCCCGGTGCGCTCCCGATTCCCTCCCGTCAGGAGCTGTGCAAGCGCCCAGGCGCTTCCACGACCTTGGGAATGCTCGCGTGACAATCCGGCGTCGATGATAATGTTGATTTCGACAAGCGGAAGTTCGTTGACGCGCGCGAAAAGAATACGCACACCGTTGGGCAGGCTGTCCTGTATGACCTCGGGGACGCTGCTCAGCAGTTGCCCGCTGGCGGCGGGAATGGCCGATGCACGCGCTGTTGCTGTTTCGGATGTTGTGCTTCCGCCCTGCGCACTCGCGTTCGGTGCCGCACAGAGCAGACCGACAACAAACAGACAAGAGAGGAAGGATGGAGATGCATGGGAGAAAAATCGTACGGTCATTCCATTCCTGTGGAGTCGTTGCTGATATGAACGGTAAGAAACGGCTGCTCTTCCGCGACGTTCTCGTGCAATCGCAGCCCGGACGTCCCATTCGAAAAGCGGAAACTGTTGGCGATATCACCCGGCTTGAGTACGGTTACGCTATAACTCCCTTTGAGGTCAAACAGATCGACCTCCGAGACCGCAGCACCGACGCCGGGCAGCAGCCCCTTTGCCCGGAGTCCCTTGAGAACAAAACGCAACGTCCCCTTCTCATGCTGCTCATCGATGGAAATCTTATACTGGAAATGATTGAATTCCTCGATGGTGCGGAAGAGAAAACGAGTGCAGGGACGCTGTTTCTCCGCACTGTATGCAGGAAACACATCCAGGGTATACTCGATCGGGCCTTTATCGATTCGTGGAAACATGCTTCACTGTCCTCCGTCTTCACGTTGTCGTAACGTGGTAAAGTACTCCGTCAGACGGCCAAACTCAACGGATTCCTGCGTGCCCTTCCGCATGTCCTTGATCTGCGCCTGCGTCTCGGCAATTTCCCGTTCGCCGATGATGGCGACAAACGGACACCCGAGTTTGTTCGCTTCACGCATCTGGGCCTTGACGCTGCGCGAGGCATAATCGATTTCCGCGGCGACGCCCGCCTGCCGGAGTTCGATCGCCTTGTGAAACACCCAGGAGCGCGAGACATCGTCCATGCCGACGAGGTAAAGCAACGGGGCGGATGCCGGGAACTGATACTGGGTTTTCTCCATCACCATGAGCAGACGTTCCACGCCCGCGGCAAAACCCACGGCCGGTGTCGGCTTGCCGCCAAGCTGCTCCACCAGTCCGTCGTATCGGCCACCCCCGCCCAGCGCGTCCTGCGAACCCAGATCCGTGCTCACAAATTCAAACGCCGTCATCGTGTAATAGTCCAGTCCCCGCACAAGCCGGGGGTCGATCGTGTACGGGATGTCGAGGGCATCAAGCATCCGGCAGGTGCGCTCGAAATGGTCGCGACACCCGTCGGAAAGGTAATCGAGAATGACCGGTGCGCCTGCTGTCGCCTCCCGATCACGTTCGTCTTTCGAGTCGAGCACGCGCATGGGGTTGGACTCCGTCCGGCGCTGGCTTTCAGGAGAAAGACTGTCGTGCACACCACGGAGAAACTCCTGCAGCGCTTCGCGGTATTGTGGACGGCAGACGGGATCCCCCACCGAATTGATCTTCAACGTGGAGTGGATGCCGAGGCGTCGGAATATTTCCGCAGCCATGGCGATGACTTCCACGTCGCATTCAGGAGCGGACTGTCCGATACATTCGAAACCGAACTGGTGGAACTGCCGGAAACGCCCTGCCTGCGGACGTCCCTGACGGAACATCGGGCCGATATAATACAGCTTGTTGAGCACGGCCTGCTCACCCATGCTGTGCTGGATGAACGAACGGATGACCGGGGCAGTCATCTCCGGCCGCAGTGTCAGGCTGCTGCCCCCCTTGTCGACAAAGGTGTACATCTCCTTGCCAACGATATCGGTTTCCTCCCCGATGCCACGTGTGAAGACGGACGTCTCCTCGAACACAGGCGTGCGGATTTCACCGTAGCGGTAGAGTTCCATGACAACGCGAATCGTCTCCTCGACATGACGCCAGGCGACGGTGTCCTGCGGCAGCAGATCCTTTGTTCCCTTGACCGATTTGAATGTCATCGTTGTACTCGGTGATGGTGGCGGAATGCAAGAAAAAGGCACGCCTCGGCATGCCTTCCATTCAGAGATATGACGGCCCGGGCCGCGCCCGGTCACACGTCCAGATAGTTCATTTCTTCCTCCTGCAGGATCTGCAGGATTTCCTTGGAGCTCTCGGATTTCAGCAGGCGGCTGCGCAGTTCTTCCTTGTTCATCAATCGGGAGATGCGGCTGAGCAGCTTGATGTGGGCACCGACGAGTGAGTCCTTGCCGATCAGCAGGAACAGAAGCCGCACCGGTTCGTGGTCGAGGCTCTGGTAGTCGATCGGATGCTCGGTGACACCGAAGGCGGCAACGATGTCGGAGACCGCGTCGGTTTTCCCATGGGGAATGGCAAAGCCCTTGCCGACGCCGGTGGACATGATTTTTTCCCGTTCGAAGATCGCCTGACGGACTTTGTCGATGTCTTTGATCTTCCCCGATTTGACGGCAAGGTCGATGATGGCGTTGATCACGTCATCTTTCGATTGCCCGGGGATGTTGACCTGGATCAGGTCTTCCGTCAGAATGTTGGTGATTTTCATGGCTGGCAGGATGCTGGTTCAGTGACAGATACAGTCTTACCAAATTACGCATTATCGCGCCATGCAACAACTTTTTCCTCGTACTCCGCTGCCAGGCGTTCCGCCTCGCCGGCATCGGGTGCCTCGGCATAGACGGCGAAGAGTTCGTGTTCCTTGCTCGGCAGCAGCAGCACCCAGGTGTCATGTGCGAACAGGATCTTGATGCCGTCGACGAGATGCCTCTCGTGGTCTTCCGACGCATGCATGGCGAAGCGCATCACGCGGCCCTTGGCCTGCCACGGACACGGCACGTGTCGGACAACGCGGTGCAGACGCACGAGATCGCGGTCGATGTCACCGATGCGCCGCCCGGTGACCGCCATCATCTCGAGAATCTTTGCGACACTGTACATCGCATCGGTTGCGAAAAGGAATTCGGGGAAAATGAAACCGCCGCGCGTGCCGGCGACATAATCGAGTTCCGGGTCCGAAAGCACGGCATTCATCATGCCGCCATGCGTATTGGGTGTGCGAAGAACGGTCACTTCGTACTGCTCGGCGATTGCGTCCATTTCGGACGAGGCGGAAATGGGGAAAGCCATTTTCCGTACCGGACGCCCCTGCACTTTGCGTGCCTCGAGGTACAGTGCCGTGATCACAGACGCCACGCGATCCTCATCGAGGAAATTGCCGTGTTCGTCTGCGAGAAACACCTTTTCCGCTCCTGCATCGAGCAGGATACCGAGATCGCCCGAGAGCGATCGCACGATACTCGAGACGTGCTGGCATGCGGAAAGGAATTCCTCCCGCGTACGCGTCAGACGTGTGCGATCGATATATGCGTTCAGCGACACGACGTCGGCGCCGAGTTTGCCGAGGATGTTGGGGAAAATAGACGAGGCGATGCCGTAGGAGTAATCGATGACGATGTTGAACGATTTGCTTGCGATCAGTTCGAAATCGAGTGTAGAAAGGAAACGTTCGCGGTAGGCCTCCGTCGTCCGCTCCGGGAAGTACAGCGACCCAATGCCTTCGTGTCCGGCGCGCCGGAAATCCTCGGAGAAAAATTGCCGTTCGATGGCCTTCGTGCGTTTACTCGACAGATCCTGCCCGTCGACGTCGAAGAAAATAATGTCCATCGACCGCTTGTCGAACGGTGATTTGCGCACATGGAAGCCCGCAGTGTATTTGCCGCTGCGCAGCACCTGACGCAGCATGGGAATGGCGGTGGTCTGCATGTCGTGCACATGCACTCCGGCGGACATGAGTCCGCAGGCGATGGCGCGCTTGATCATGCGCGATGCGTTGTCCGGATCGCGCGAGGCCAGCACCTGGCTGCCTTCGCCCATCACGGCTCCGAGGGATGTCCCGATCTTCGCCCCGAATTCCGGGTTGATCTCGATATTCGCCGTGCCGGTGATGCGCGCGTCGGCGAACAGCTCACGCAGCCATTTATCCTCCCAAACCAGCGATTTCGAGAGCACGGCGCCGTCCTCAACCACCTTTTCCGGCCAGAGCTTGATATTCGAAAGCAGCGATGCCTCGCGGCCGATGTTGCAGCGGTCGCTGATAAAGACGTTTTCCGCGATGGTAGAACCGGCTTGCAGCACGGTCTCGAAGCCAACGACGGAATTCGAGATCTGTACGTTCTGCTCGATCGTGGCACCGTTCCAGATCACGGAGTTGAGTACCATCGCACCGTCATGGACGGTGACACCGTCACCAATCACACTGTTGATGAGGCGGGCGGAATCGGCGATACGCGCGTTCCTGCCGATGACCACGCGCCCGCTCCAGTGCGCGGTGTCTTCAGGGACGATACTCCCCTCTCCGATGTGGAGCATGCCGCGCTGCTCTCCGTCGAAGTTGACTGCCACATTACCTGCAAGGCAGTCCAGGCTGCCTTCGTGATATTCACCGAGATTACCCACATCGCGCCAATAACCCTCTGCGATATAGCCGCAGAGTTTTTTCCCTTCCTGCATCATGAGCGGGAAGAGGTTCTTGCTGAAATCGTAATCTTCCTTATACGGGATCATCTCGAGCACATGGTTCTCGAGAATGTAAATGCCGGTATTGATCGTGTCGCTGAACACTTCCCCCCAGGACGGTTTCTCGAGGAAACGCGTGATATTGCCGTCTTGATCAACTATCACCACGCCGAACTGCAGGGGATTGGGTACCCGCGTGAGCACGATGGTTGCATCGGCCCCCTTTTCCTCGTGGAAGCGGATCGCCTCCTCCAGGTCGAAGTCCGTAAGCACGTCACCGCTGATGATCAGCACCCGGTCTTTTCCGATTTTCTCGTAGGCGTTGCGGACGCTGCCGGCCGTACCGAAGTCTGCTTCCGCATGCATGTACTGCATGGAGATGCCAAACTCCTTTCCTTCTCCGAAGAACTCGCGGATCGCCTGGGGATGGTAGAAGAGCAAGGAAATGACGTCCCGGAATCCGTGCTTTTTGAGCAGGTCGACGATGTGAAGCATCATCGGACGGTTGACCATCGGGACCATGGGCTTGGGGATGTTGCAGGTGAGGGGGCGTAGCCGGGTTCCAAACCCGCCTGCCATGATGACGGCTTTCATAACACTCGGTGATAGTGGACAGAAGAAGGCGATAAGGGCAAATTACGAAAATGCCCTCGGGTGCGCAAGATGAGCTCCCCCCGATCCCAGATATAGGAAGTCAGAATGTCAGAAGGGTTGGGGCGGCAGGTTGATGAAATCGACTTCGACATCGATACCGGGCAGGAAACGGCCGGATGCAAGATCCACCGGCGAGGGCGTCGTCACGTCGCCCGTGAGTGTGTACACGCCGACGGCCTTCCATTGCTGGAACGGATCCGGACCGTAGTTCTGTGCGACCACCACGTAACCGTACACTCCATTCATCGATTCGCTCTGTATGCGGTAAGGAATACTGTCGACACCGTAGGGCAGGAGTTCGCTGAAAACTGCCGTACCGGACACCACCTCGGTGAGTATGTCTTTCGGTGGATAGCTGCGGAATGCTGCGATGCGCAGATCGCGCACGCTGTCCTGTGGCGGCCAGGTACTGCGGACGCGGATGAGGCCGCCGATCCCCGGCGTGTCCCCTTCCGTTCCAGGCGCAAGTCCATGATCCTCGCATGCCGGGATGAAAAGCATCATGATCAGGATCGCCGGAACCAGTACCGCTCCCGCGAATGTGCGTGTCGCACCGCGTTGATGCCGTGTCGCACTGCCTTGCTGCCGGGTCATGTCATCGTTCATTTCACCAGCGCTCCGTTCCCGATGCCGCTTTCCGGTGTGATGAGGGTCGGACCCTCATCATCGTTGGATGCCGCAAGGATCATGCCCTGGGATTCCACGCCGAAGAGCTTCGCCGGCTTGAGATTGGCCACCACAACAATGCGTTTTCCGACAAGATCTTCCGGAGCATATTTTTTTGCGATACCCGCAACGAGTTGACGCATTTCGGAGCCGATATCCACTTTCAACTTGAGCAGTTTGTCGGATTTTGGAACGCGTTCCGCTTCGATCACGGTCGCGACACGCAAATCCACTTTCATGAAGTCGTCGATGGTGATCTGGTCCTTGATCTCCGGATAGGTCTGCGTCGTGGGAGTTTCGAGACTTCCGAGCTTAGCGGTCTCGACCGAAATTGTCTCGTCGTCGATTTTCTCGAAGAGGATGCTGCGTTCGCCGATCGGATGTCCGGCGGCAAGACGCCATTGTGCAACGGCATCCCAGGAAAGCGCCGCGGCATCGGTGACGCCCAGCATGGAACGTAATTTTTCCGCAGTGAACGGAAGCACGGGTTCGATGAGCACCGAAAGGGCATACACTGCCTGGAGGCTGCAATTCACGGTGTTCGCGCAGCCCTGCGGAT
>JAGTUZ010000064.1 GCA_018224415.1 Bacteroidota bacterium
CGATGTCTGTGCGCGACTTTATCGAACTGACCGGCGCCCGTACGTCCGCCCCCGGCGGTGGTTCGGCTTCCGCGCTGATCGCCGGACTCGGTGCGGCCCTGGGCGCGATGGTAGGATGGATGACTTACGGCAAGCGGAAGTACGAGGACAAGGACGCGACCATGCGCCGCCTCATTCCGCCGCTGCATGAAGCCATGCGCAAGCTCATCCCGATGATCGACGCCGACACAAACGCATTCAACGATTACATGGATGCCATCGGCATGCCGAAGGATACCGACGAGCGTAAGCAGGCCCGCACCGCGGCCATGCAGGCGGGACTCAAGAAGGCGGTGGATGTGCCGCTGGGCACCATGCGTATCGTCGACAGCTGCTGGGAATCAATGGAGCAAATGGCGGCTGAAGGGAACATGAATTCGAAGTCCGACCTGGAAGTGGGCGCCAAGGCACTGGAAACCGGCTGCTGGGGGGCGTATAAAAACGTCATGATCAACCTGGGCAGCATCACCGACGAGGACTTCAAACTGCGCATCACCGGCGAGGCGGAGAACCTTCTTGCCCGCGCCAAGGAAAAGTGCATCAGCGTGCTGTCCATTCTCGACCAGCGCCAGTCCTGACGCAGTTCGTCAGAGCCGTATTTCAACACAGAGTCCCGCCACGGCGGGACTCTGTGTATATCAGACCACTGACTCCTTACTGCTTCGGTGCCAGCGCGCGTGCCTCGCCGGGATCGACGAAGCCGCAGCTCTTGTGCGCGCCGTCGCAGAAGGGTTTGTTCGAGGACTCGCCGCAGCGGCAGAGAAAGATCTTCTCGCGGCCGGCGAGATCGTAGCTGTTCTGTGCTCCGTCCGTGAGAGTGAAATCCCCTTCGATCATAAAGGGGCCGTTGGCGTTGACGGTGATTTTCGTGGGCATGACTTCTCCGATGTGCGTGTGAATGACGTGGTGGTGCGTGTGAAGGACGTGACGGCACAACGGAGGGCGAGAGGGGAAAAGTTCCGCAGTCTGCCGGCGGAACGGCAAGAGGCTATTCCCCGGTAACGTCCCACAGGGGGATGTATCCGACATCGGACACGACGCGCTGACCGTGATTGCTGAGAATCCAGTCGATGAATTCCTTCACCGCGCCGGCGGGTGGTTCGGCGGCATAGAGGTAGAGGTAGCGGGAAATCGGGTACGAACCGTCGCGGACATTCCCTGCGGTCGGCGCGACGCCGTCGATGGAGGCATGCGTGACGTCCGCGCCGAAGGCGAGTCCGCCATAGCCAATGGCCCCGCGATGGCGTTTCACCATGCGAACCACGGCCTTGGTGGTGGGGACGGTGAGCGTCGAAGACGCATAGGCGGCGCCTTCCAGTACATGCTCTTCAAAAAAGAGCTGCGTCCCCGAATTTGGCTGACGCCCGACCACCAGTACCGGTACCGGATTCCCCCCGAATTCCGTCCACAACGTGCGCCTGCCCGTGAAAATGTCCCGGGTCTGCTCGAGCGAGAGATTTCGGACCGGATTGTCCGGATGCAGGTAGACGCTGAGCGCGTCCTTTGCCGTCAGCACGCTATAGCCGAGCGAGCGGCGCTTTTCAAGCAGCAGCCGCGCTTCCTCGGCGCGCAGCGTGCGCGAAGCCGCGCTCAATTCGGCCTTTCCGTTGATCAGCGCGTCGATGCCGGTTTCCGTTCCACCACCTTCGGCGTAGATCGCGATTTCCGGATGCAGTTTCATGAACTCCTCGGCCCAGCGGGACACCAGCAGCAGCATGGTGTCGGAGCCCTTGATCCGCACCACGGCCTTTCCCGACGTGCTGGAGGGCGCGGAAGCGCAGCCTGCGAGAAGCAGGGCCGCAACCAGGAATGCCACCGTTCTGCCGGAGCGGTTGCAACGCGGGTACCAAGGATGCAGGGTATCGGTCATCGTTCCTCGGCAAGGGATTGCAGGCGGGCATTGACATATTTCGAACCGGGAATCCATTGCGGCGGCTCGTAGGTGTTGGCGAGTCCCGCCAGGAAGGCGCAGAGCAGCGCGCCGTGCTGGCGCAGGGCTTCGTGGTTGACGGGCTGCCCGGGATCGTCGAACGGTGTGTGGTAGCGTTCTCTTCCCCAGGCCAGGAACTGTGCGTAGCCATCCTCGGGTCCGACGTTGCGGTAGGCCGTTCCTTCCATGACAAGCAGCGAGGGAACGCCCGCCTGGGCGAAGGCGATCTGGTCGGAACCGGCGAAGGCCTCGAGCAGATCGAAATCCTCGGGCAGCGTGGATACCGTTTTCGCCAGCTCCCCGGCCAGAGTGTGCAGATGCCGGTCGATCGTCGAAAACTCCGATCCGATGCCAACGACGTCGTCGAAAACATCGATGATGGCCAGTCCGTCGACGTTGAGATTCGCGATGGTTTTGTGCAGGGGGACAAGCGGACGGGTGCAATAGTATTGCGACCCCAGCAATCCTTTTTCTTCCGCCGCGACGAAGAGAAAGAGCAGCGAGCGTCGGGGACGCAGGGCCGGATCCGAGAGGATGCGGGCCATCTCGAGCAGCGCGGCGCAGCCGAGGGCATTGTCGACGAGTCCGTTGTAAATCGAATCGCCGCGCACGGCGGGACCGATGCCGAGATGGTCGTAATGCGCCGACACCAGCACGTAGGAATCGCGCAGCAGCGGATCGCTGCCGGGCAGCAGTCCGGCCACGTTCGCGGAAAGAAAATCGCGTTCACGGAATTCCCCGGAAAAGCGCAGGCGCGTCCGCAGCGGGAAACTCCGGATGCGGTGCTCCGCATCCATGCGCAGGACATCCTCGAGCGAAAACACGCTGTTGTCGAACAGCATCGCCGCTGCCTCGAGACGCATGAGCGCGCTCAGATGCGACGGCACGGTGATCGGGGAAGAGACGTCCTCGAACGCGAAGATCTGCCTCCAGTCCTCCCAGTCGTACGACGCGTCGACACGCGGCAATGGCAGAAGGATGCTGCCCCGGGCGCCTCGCGAGAAGGCGATGCGTTGTTTCATCTCGGGGATGGAATAGACGGTACGGCGCCTGCCCGCAAAAAAATCCCCGTCGGCGGATTCGGGTTCGCCGGACAGAAAAACAACGATGGCGTCGGTGACGTCGATGTACTGATAGTCGTTGTAATCGTACTCCGGTGCCACAATGCCGTAGCCGACGAAGACCAGTCGCAGCGGCAAGGGAATGAACGTCTGCGCGCCGGTCTTGAACAGCAGGTAGTCATTGCCGAGGCGGAGTTCGATCTCCCGCGTCGCCGTGGAGAGCGTCAGGCGGCTGGCAGGGAGCGGCCGGCTGCCATGCAGCGGGAAGGGCTGCAGGAAACTGCCGTCGGGTCCGGCGGGCTGCAGTCCCAGTCGCTCGAGTTCGCCGGCCAGGTACGCCGCGGCGCGCCGCTCTCCGGCGCTGCCGGTACCTCGTCCCTCCATCCGGTCATCGGCAAGCACCGCGGCATGCCGCCACAGCGAATCCGCCGAAAAGCGCTCCATGGCCTTGCGTACCGGGGGTGTGAGCATGCGCTGCTGCGCCGTCGCAAACGTCAGCGCCGGAAGGCAGAGGAATACAATGAACGCGAAGCGGTGCATGTCGACCCGAACGGACATGTGATGGCGGTTATCGAGAATATACAACATCGACTATTGTCATGGGAGGGGGAGCGATGGCGAGCACTTGCGTGTTATGAATAAATGCACAATCCTTGTCATCCAATCAGGAGAACAGCATGAAAACCGAAACACTGCATATCGAAGGCATGACCTGCAATCACTGCGTGATGTCCGTGCGACGCCGGCTGGCGCAGATCGATCACCTCGACGTCGAGGATGTGCGCATCGGCAGCGCGGTGGTGCGGTATGATGAGGGAGAGATCGAAGCGTCAGCACTCGACCATGCGGTGGCGGAGGCGGGCTTCACGGTCACCCGGCATGAGTGAGCCGGAAGGAATGGCCGCCGTGCCGCGGAAGCTGAGTCTGCCCGTCGAGGGCATGACCTGTGCCAGCTGCGTGCTGCGCGTGGAAAATGCCATTCGTGAGGTGCCGGGCGTTTCGGGTGTTTCGGTCAATCTTGCCTCGAACAAGGCCGTGGTCGAATTGGGCGCCAACACGGATCTCTCCGCCATCGAGGCCGCGGTGCGTTCCGCAGGGTATTCCCTGGAGCTTCCGCGTGAATCCGGTCAAGGCGACGGCAGCGATGCCATGCTCCCGGAATCCCGCGACGTCCATGCCGCGGAAGTGAAGGTCCTGCGCCGGGACGTTTTCGTCGCGATTGCGTTCACCCTGCCGGTGATGCTGGTCAGCATGCTGCCGATGCTCGAGAGCGTCCGCGCCTGGTGGCCGCTGGACATGGAGGAAAACAACCGCATCCTTCTCCTCCTCACCACGCCGGTGCTGTTTCTTCCGGGACGCCGTTTCTTCCGCGGGTTTCTCTCCGCCCTGCGGCATCTGAACGCAGACATGAACACCCTGGTCGCCGTGGGCACCGGCGCGGCCTATGCCTACAGCACCGCCGCCGTGCTGTTTCCGCAATGGCTCGGACTCGCTGCCGGACATATGGATGTCTATTTCGATACTTCCGCAACAATCATCACGCTCATTCTCGTCGGGCGACTGCTCGAGGCGAAAGCGAAAAGCCGCGCCTCCGACGCCATCCGCAAGCTCATCGGCCTGCAGCCGAACACCGCGCGCGTGTTGCGCGACGGGGAGGAAGTGGATGTACCGCTCGCCTCCGTGTCCATAGGCGAGAACGTGCTTGTGCGTCCGGGCGAACGGATTCCGGTCGACGGAGAAATCACCGGAGGAGTATCGTCGGTGGACGAATCGATGATCAGCGGAGAGCCGCTGCCTGTGAACAAACAGGAAGGTGACCGCGTCATCGGCGGCACGATCAACAAGGAGGGGAGTCTCCGCCTTCGCGCGACGGCCGTCGGCGCGCAGTCGATGCTTGGCCATATCGTCCGTCTGGTCGACGAGGCGCAGGGGTCGAAAGCCCCGGTACAGAAGCTCGTCGATCGCATCGCCTCCGTGTTTGTTCCCGTTGTCATCGGCATCGCCCTGCTGACCGGGCTGACCTGGTATCTCGCCCTCGATGCAGGGTTCACCGAAAGCATGCTGCACTCGATCGCCGTGCTGATCATCGCCTGTCCCTGCGCGCTCGGACTGGCGACGCCCGCCGCCATCATGGTTGGCGTCGGCGTCGGGGCCGACCGCGGTATCCTGATCAAGAACGCCGAGAGTCTCGAGCGCGCGCGGCAGGTGCGGCGCATTGTGCTCGATACGACGGGCACGGTCACCGACGGCCGGCCGCGCGTGGTGGCCATCGCAGCGGATGCGCAGGCCACCGTTCCGGGCATGGAAACGCATTCACCGGACGACGCCCTGCTCGCGCTGCTGGCCTCGGCCGAGCAGCCTTCCGAGCATCCGCTCGGCGAGGCGGTGCTGCGGCATGCGAAGGAACGGGGCATCGCCGTGCGTGCGCCAGACAGTTTCCAGTACGAGCCCGGGGCAGGTGTCATCGCCTTTGTCGACGCCGATGCGGTGCTCGCGGGCAACCGTGCGCTGATGGCTTCCTACGCCGTGAAGCTGCCGGAGCAGGTCCCCGACGGCGTCGAGGGTCCCGGTCGCACGTTGCTGTACGTCGCGGTGAACGGGCATTACGCCGGCGTGCTTGCGCTGGCCGACAGCATCCGTCCGACGTCCGTCGAGGCCGTGCAACTCCTGCACCGTCAGGGGATTGACGTCGTCATGTTGACGGGGGATACGGAATCGGCCGCACGGGAGATCGCCCGCCAGGCCGGAATCGACCGCGTCATCGCCGGTGTGCGTCCCGAAGAAAAAGCGGCGGAGCTTCGTGCCCTGCGTGCGGAAGGCCAGGCCGAAGGACTGCTTGTTGCCATGGTCGGCGACGGCATCAACGATGCGCCCGCGCTGGCGGAAGCTGACGTGAGCATCGCCATGGGCAGCGGAACGGATATCGCCATGGAAACGGCGGACATCACCTTGATGCGCAGCGACCTGCGAGGGGTGGACGAAGCCATCCGCCTGTCGGACGCCACACTGCGCAAGATCAGGCAGAACCTGTTCTGGGCCTTCATCTACAATGTGATCGGCATTCCCCTCGCAGCCATCGGACTGCTGAGTCCGATGTTCGCCGCCGCCGCGATGGCGTTCAGTTCCGTCAGCGTGGTGTCGAACTCCCTGCTGCTGCGCCGCTTCGGGCGTTCCTGATCCTCCGGGCGGATTTTCACATTGTCGCATGTGTCGCATCCCGGTTATATTACAGGAATGGACAGTACACGTGACATACTGGAGCTGCTGCGGCAGTTGACTGAAGGACGGATGGACACCGCGCAATGCGCCGACGCCATCGCCGCGGCGCAGCAACGCCACCTCGAGGTCGGCGACTACGCGCGGCTGGATCTCCTGCGCCGCGAACGCACCGGTTTCCCTGAAGTCGTATTTGCACCCGGAAAGACTGTCGAGGAAATCCGCGGCATCGTGCAAGGCCTGCTCGCGCACGACCGGCACAACATTCTCGTCTCGCGCCTGCCACAGGACCTGCTTGCGGCGCTTGACATCAAGGATGCAGAGATCCGGTATTACGAGCGCTCCGCGATCGCCGTATTCGCACCGCAGCCGCCAGAGCTTCCCGTCGGAAGGATCGCCGTAGTGACGGCGGGGACGTCCGATCTCGCCGCGGCGGAAGAAGTCGAAGTCGCCTGCACCTACGCCGGCAGCAGTGTCGTGCGTTTCGCCGACGTGGGTGTGGCCGGTCTCGACCGTCTGCTCGCCGTGCTGCCCGACATCGCCAGTGCGAAGGTCTGCGTGTGTGTGGCGGGTATGGAGGCAGCGCTGCCGTCCGTGCTGGCGGGACTGCTGTCCATTCCCGTGATCGGACTGCCGACCTCCATCGGCTACGGCGTCAACCACGGAGGTCTCAACGCCCTGCTCTCCATGCTCGGCAGTTGCGCACCCGGCGTGCTGGTGGTCAACATCGACAATGGCATTGGTGCGGCCGCGGCAGCGCATCGCATCAACCGCCTCATCTCCTCTGGTGGTGGCGAAACGTGAGGCCGGAGTAACGATGGACCCCGTCGCGGAATACAACGCACTGCTCGATGCGATCAGGCGCCAGGGCGCCGACGCCCGTCTGCACATGGTGGCATTCAGCGGTGGCGTCGACAGCACGCTCGTCGCGAAGGCCGTATTCGACGTATTTCCCGGCAACAGCGAAGCAGTGATGGCGCTTTCGCCATCGGTCGCCGACGCCATGCGCCAATCCGCCGTCGACCTTGCCGCACGCATCGGCATTCCCCTGCGTTTTATCGAAACCCACGAGTATCTCGATCCCGACTACGTCGCGAATGAGGGGATGAGCTGCTACGTCTGCAAGAGCAGTATCTACGACGCGATGGAGGCCATATCCGCATCGGACGCCGCCTTGGCGGCCGGTACCCTGCTGTACAACGGCACAAACGCCGAGGACGCTGCCGATCCGACCCGTGTCGGACTGCGGGCTGCGCGCGAGCACGCAGTGCGGAGTCCGCTCGCCCGTTATGCGAAACACGAAATCCGCCAGCTGCTGCGGCATGCCGGCCTTCCCAACTGGAATGCCGCCGCCAGTCCCTGCCTGCGTTCGCGCCTGCAGATCGGCGTGCATGCCACGCCCGAACATCTGCGCCGTATCGAAGCGGCGGAGCAGATCGTGCGCCGCGTGTACGCTCTCGACGGCACGGTGGACTTCCGCGTGCGGCATCTCGCCGGCGACACCGCCATGGTGGAAATCGGCGCGCCGCTGCTCGATCATATCGATCTCACACGCTGCAGTGACGACCTGCAAGCGCTCGGCTTCCGCGCCGTGGACAAGCGCGCCTTCCGTTCCGGAAGCGTCAGCACC
>JAGTUZ010000065.1 GCA_018224415.1 Bacteroidota bacterium
GATTCGAAACAGGGATTCTGCGGTTTCAAATTCTTCCTCAGGAACCTCGTATCCCTCGGTTTCCCGCCATCGCAGGATGCTGACCCAGTCCCAGTACGCAGTGCCTTTGCCTGATATCGTGACTGGTGCCGGGAAGGTGCCCTGCCCGCGCTTTCCCTCTGTCCATAAACGGACTGCCTCACGGGACACACCAAGCCGTTCTGCGATCATCGACTGTGTCACCAAGGGTGCAGGAGCAATTCCTCCAACCTGCATTCCGATCCGATTCCTTTCGATATTCTCTATTGCCGAGCTGATAGCCGCATACATCGATGTTGCTTCCCGCGTGAAATCGATATACATGCTTCCATTGCGCGTCCAGAGAAGGGCGTCGGAGCAGCCGGACTCGAAGATCGGCCGTAGCGTTATGAGGGAAAAGTCCTTTCCCGCGACCGCATGAAAAAGGGCACTCCCCAACAGGAGTGCCCTTTTTCATGCGGTCGCACGATTCGAGCGCCCCCCGGGTCCGCTACCGTTCGACTGTCACACGTGCGGAAGTGACGCTCCCGTCCGCGCCTAGCAGGATGACGGAATATATCCCCACCGGCACATGCCGCAGGTCGAATTCCTGGAAGTGCTGACCGGCGGATTGCAATTCCACATCGACGCGGCGGAGTTCGCGTCCCAGCATATCGCACAGGACGAGCGTTCCGGAAATCGATGAAGTCGCGTGCATCTCTATGGTGACATGATCCCGCACCGGAGCGGGGTAGGCGCGGATGGCCATGTCACCCGCGACACTGGGATCGCCGACACGGTTCGTCCCGCCTTGCGACCCTGTCCATGCGATCGACCCAATATGTTCATCCATCCATGCCATGCGGGCGAGCGTCCAGGATTTCAGATAATCCAATTCCTCATCCCATGTCTCGCCCACAAAGGCGTTGGGCCAGAGAAACACGCCGAGGAAGTCCCATCGCTCGAAGTGCCTCTGCTGTGCCTCGTCGAGATGCGCCGCCAGCGAGTCGATGACATGCAGCACATGATCGTCGCTCAGCACACCCTGCCGCAATTCGGTCCACCGATGCTCGAGCCGCTCGGTGAATGTCGGGTCCTGCAGCAGCCGGCGCCACCAGAACGGCACGCGACCGTAATGCGATCGCCATCCCGAGGTGAGTTCCCCGTCCGCGTAGTTGGCGTTGCCGAAGGCGATATTGAAATCCCATACCGGGCCGGCGACGATATGGCGATTGACGGAAGCACGATCCTTGTGGAAATACATACTCGCCACGAATCCGTCGACATTGTTTGCCCACTCGTTGACAAGGATATAGTCAACGAAGGAAGGGACGTCGATCCACTGGGCGTATCCTCTGTGCGGATCGGCCACGTCGGGTCCGCGCATCACGCTCTCGAATCGGACAACATGATCCTGAATGTGCCAGCGCTGCAGGAGTGTGATGTTTTTCGAGGTCGGATAAATGTGCCAGTAGGTGAAATACCCCAGCGAATCCTCGGCACCGGACCATCCCAGATCGCCTTCCTTCCCGCCGCTGTCGATCGAGAATATGTACCCACCGGTGAGTTCCTCCCCATGCTCCATATGAGGTTCCAGCTTTGACACCACGACACGGTTCTTGTCCCGCTTGATCTTCTCCATGAAGACATACACCCCCATGTACACGCTGTCGATCACGAGTTCGCAGAACCGCGTCCGGCTGGCGTATCGTCCCATCTCCCGAACCATGTGATACACCAGGACGTTGCGCAGCAGTGACTTGTCGGCGGCGGGCGCGTACAGCACCCAATCGTGTTCTTTCGGAAAGCCCATGAGCGCAGTGTTTTCCTCTTCCCCCTCGTCGTTCCACGTCTCCAGCCCATATTGCTTCTGGTCGTAGACAAGCGACGAATTGCCACGCAGTTCGATACCGATCGGACCGTGATAATCCGTGCAGCTGTCTCCCATGGCATTCCGCTCGCCACTCCCACGGATGATCCCCATGATCGCCGGTATCTTTGGTTCGTCCAGGATCTCCTGTCCTCCGGTCTCGATGAACACAATGGGGAGATTGCTGGAATGAAACGGAACGGCCTGGCCATGCAGCCGCGGCGTGAATATTGTGGTAATGAGAATCAGGAAGGCGGTACGTTGACATGCACGGAACAGCGGTGCAGACGACATTGGATACCCCTCTGGGATGGTGTGTGCTGGGATTGTGTATGCTGGGATGGTGTGTGGCTCGGCTCTCCCCGGTGGCGAGGATGGCATGGACCTCACATAAACACTTCGGTGGGGGATTGGTTACAGCATTTCAGAATGAATAATCTGTTTATCCGACATGGACCGTTGCGGATGGTGCCCAACCCGATCCGATTCCTTTCGATATTCTCTATTGCCGAGCTGATAGCCGCATACATCGATGTTGCTTCCCGCGTGAAATCGATATACATGCTTCGGTTGCGCGTCCAGAGAAGGGCGTCGGAGCAGCCGGACTCGAAGAGCGGCCGTATCGTTATGAGGGAAAAGTCCTTTCCCGCGACCGCATGAAAAAGGGCACTCCTGTTGGGGAGTGCCCTTTTCTGAATTCATCCGTTTCAATTCGTTGGATCCACGTCATCCGCGTTCCAACAGATTCATTGCGGAATTATTTTTTCTTCGCTTTTTTCGCTGGCTTCTTCGCGGTCTTGCGCGGGTTGAGCAGGGCGGCGCGGGC
>JAGTUZ010000066.1 GCA_018224415.1 Bacteroidota bacterium
CAGCTTTCACGGCGCCGCGCGCAACGTCACCGGCTCGGCGCATCTTCTCGAAGTCAACGGCAGCCGCATCCTCATGGACTGCGGCCTGTTCCAGGGGCGCCGCGCCGAGGCCTGGGAGCAAAACAGCGGCTTTCCCTTCGACCCGGCGTCCATCGACGTGCTCGTGCTCTCCCACGCACACATCGACCACAGCGGCAAGATTCCGATGCTCTACCGGCACGGCTTCCGCGGGCCCATCATCTGCACCGCCGCCACGCGTGACCTCGCCAACATCATGCTGCTCGACAGCGCCTTTTTGCAGGGAAAGGACGCCGAGTTCGTCAACAAGCTGCACAAGCGTGACGGCAAGCCGCCGGTGGAGCCGCTCTACGACGCCGACGACGTCATTGACGTGCTCGGCCAATTCCAGACCGTGGGCTACCGCCGCAAGACGCGCGTGACCGAAGACGTCGACGTGACCTTCTACGACGCCGGACACATCCTCGGATCGGCCGTAAGCCTTTACGACATCCGCGACGGTGAGCGGGAGCTGAAGCTCTGTTACACCGGCGACCTCGGGCGTCCCGACCGTCCCATCCTCTTCGACCCCGAGCACGTCGGCGACGTCGACGTGCTGATCTCCGAAAGCACCTACGGCGGCCGCAGGCACAAAGCCACCGAGGTCATACTCGACACGCTCGAAGATGTGATCAAACGTACTTCGACGCGAGGCGGCAAGATCATTGTGCCCGCCTTTTCCGTCGGGCGCACACAGGAACTGGTCTACCACCTTCATGAATTACGCGAACAGGGACGCCTGCCGGAAATCCCTATCTTCGTCGACAGCCCGTTGTCGGTGAACGCCACGCAGATCTTCCGCATCCATCCCGAGTGCATGGACGCCGAGGCACGGCAGGCCATCCTCACCCAATCGAATCCCTTCAGCTTCGAAAACCTCCGCTACATCATGCACGTCGGAGAATCGAAGGCCCTCAACGGACAGGACGGTCCGATGATCATCATTTCCAGTTCGGGCATGTGCGAAGGCGGACGCATCCTGCACCATCTCCGCAACAACATCGAGGACCCGCGCAACACGGTGATGATCACCGGCTATAACGCCGAACACACGCTCGGACGGCGCATCGTCGAACGCGATCCGGAAGTGAAAATTTTCGGGGAGCCATTCAAGCTGAACGCCGAGGTGGTCGTGCTCAATTCCCTGTCCGCCCACGCCGACGCCGACGAACTGCTCGCCTACCACCGCCGCTTCAATCCCGCACGGCTCCGCCACAGCTTCCTTGTCCACGGCGATCTCGATCAATCGCAGAAGCTCGGCATGGCCATGGAAGACGAACTCGGTCTGAAGCAGGTCTCCATCCCCTCCCCGGGAGACAGTTTCGAGCTGTAACAGAAATCCCCGCAGGTAAAGGGACCCCCGCGCCCCAGCGCGGGCAGTCGAAATATCGGGTAAAACTTCCCGCGCTGGGGCGCGGGGGTCCCTTGATTCATTCAGCGGGATAAAGAAATGGCAGGTGATCTCGCATACCTGCCATTACTGATTGACGGAGGAGGGTGGGGTGAGGAAGGATTTTTTCTCCCTGAGTCTTTAGCCTGGATCTGTTACGGAGGCGGAGGGACGATGTTGCACAGCGGATAGGGGGGAAATTTCGCCCCCCCACGAAACGGTGTGCGCACAAAGGGCGTGACGGGCGTGGACCGAGAGGCGGCAGGCCAGCGGTGTTGAACTCACACGGCGGCTTCGTATGTTGATTATCTGATATGAATGAAACCGGTATGAACGAAAACTATGATATCGTTGTCGTCGGCGCAGGCCACGCGGGCATCGAAGCCGCGGGCGCGGCGGCACGAATGGGCTGCTCGGTGGCGCTGGTGACCATGGACCCCGCGGCCATCGGACGTTTGTCCTGCAATCCCGCCATCGGCGGCACGGCGAAAGGACATCTCGTACGCGAGATCGATGCGCTGGGCGGACTCATGGGACTCATCGCCGACCAGTCGGCGATTCAATACAAGATGCTCAACCGCTCGAAGGGTCCCGCCGTGTGGTCACCGCGCAGCCAGAACGACCGCGATGCCTACGCGCAGGCGGCACGGGGCTTCATGGAGCGCATCGACGGCATCGACATCGTGGCCGGATCGGTGAAACTGCTGCATGTCGAAGGCGACCGCGTCACCGGCGTGACCACCGACGCGGGACGCGAACTGCGCTGCCGCGCGGTGATCGTCTGCGCGGGGACCTTCCTCAACGCCGCCATGTACACCGGCCTCGAACGCAGCACCGGCGGACGCTTCGGCGAACTACCGGCCACGGGCATCACCGAGACGCTGCTGCACTATGGTTTCGAGACCGGCCGCCTGAAAACCGGCACCCCGCCGCGCGTGTCCCTCGCCAGCCTGGACCTGGACGAAACCACCCTCGCCCCGGGAGACGAGCATCCTGTCCCGTTTTCCTTCCAATCGCCCCCGCCGGATTTCGAACAGGTGCCTTGTTACATCACGCATACCAATGCCGGGACGCATGCCGCCATGCGCGAGGGCTTCGCGTTTTCGCCGATGTTCACCGGCCGCATCCAGGGCGCCGGACCGCGGTACTGTCCGAGTATCGAGGACAAGATCGTCCGCTTCTCCGAACGCGACAGCCACCACCTCTTTCTTGAACCCGAAGGACGCGACAATGACGTGGTGTATGTGAACGGGTTCTCCTCCTCCCTTCCCGCCGAGGTGCAACTGCGCGCGCTGCGCACGGTCCCGGGCATGCGGCGGGTTGAATTGCTGCGCCCGGGCTACGCCGTCGAGTACGATTTCTTCCCTCCGCATCAGCTGAAGCTGACGCTGGAGACAAAGGCCATCGCGGGGCTGTATCTCGCCGGACAGGTCAACGGCACGTCGGGCTACGAGGAAGCGGCGGCGCAGGGACTCATGGCCGGCATCAACGCCGCACTTGCGCTGCGCGGCGAATCGCCTTTCGTGCTCTCGCGCGCCGAGGCCTATATCGGTGTGCTCATCGACGACCTCGTCAACAAGGGCACGCTGGAGCCGTACCGCATGTTCACTTCCCGCGCGGAATACCGCCTGCTGCTGCGGCAGGACAATGCCGACCGCCGGCTCATGCCCCACGGCCACCGCTATGGCCTCATCCGCGACGACATGATGGCGGCGCTGGCAGAACGCGAACGCATCATCGCCGCCGTGCGGGGTGTCGTGGAAACACGTACCGCCAGTCCCGACGTGCTCAACCCCTTCCTCGCCTCGGTCGGCTCCACACCGGTGACGCAGAACGAATTCCTCGGCAAGATCATCCGCCGCGAGGAGGTGCACGCTGCTGCGGTGCTGCGCCTCGACGGCATCGCGGCCGCCTCGCTCCCGGTCACGGAAGCGCTCGCCGACCCCATGGCGATCGAGCAGGTGGAAATCGAAACCAAGTACCAGGGATACATCGAACGACAGCGGCGCGATGTGGAAAAATTCGTTTCGGCCGAACGCAAACACATACCCGAAGACTTTGACTACACGCGCGTGCACTCGCTGTCGACCGAGGGCCGCGAAAAACTGATGTTGGTCCGCCCCTCCTCCGTCGGACAGGCCTCCCGCATCTCCGGGGTCAGTTCCTCCGACGTCTCCATCCTCATGGTCTTCCTCAAGCGCTGATTGGCTTTCTCAACCGCTGAATTCAGGGGACATCGCACAACTTTCCCGCTTTCTGTCACGCTTCCCGGGGTGGGTCGCTCCGCTTTCCCTTGACTTTTAATGGAAATCACATAACATTCAAATGTCGATCTAACACGGTACGCCGACCTTGCAATTGTCAACCAATCCTTCGATCCACGATCCACTGGGAAGCACGATAGGAGTTCTTGTGGCCATGCCGCAGCAGTTAAAGGACATACGGGAAATCATACTCGGACGCATCGCGACGATTCTCGAACACGAGTATCGGGATCCGGTGACGGACCTGACCGAGGACATTCTCACGGCAAAACTTGCGTTCAAGGCGCATCCGCAGCTGAACGAACTGCGCCTCGCGCTGGAACGCATGAAACGCGGGGAATACGGGCGCTGCATTTTCTGCAAGGGTTCGATCGGTGAAACGGCGCTGGCGCAGAATCCCACGGCGCATTTCTGCAACAGCTGCTCGGGCGAACTGCGCCGAGGCGAACTGCGCCGAGGCGAACTGCGTCCCCACCTTCAGTCGCCTGACGACCACCCCGATCGCGCGGCGATAAGCGCGTAAAACTCCTCTTCCCCATCGACGAATTCTACCTCCATCCGCAGATAAAACAACTCCCCGAGCTTCTCCGCAACATCGGTGTCGGACAGGCGCGTTGCGTCCTTTTCCGTGGTGATCCAGACCTGCACTCCTTGCGCCGCACCTGCCTTCTGCAATGCCAGCATGTCTGCAGGACGGTACCAAAAATGGTCCCGAAACTCCTGTTCCACCACCGGCGTGATGCCGATTTCCTGGAGCGTGCGGCGGAAGCCCTCCGGCGTGCCGATGCCGCTGAACGCGCCCACCCGGAGCCCCTGCAGTGTGTCAAGCGGGAGATCATCGCCTTCGCCCAGGCGGCGTAGCGTTCGCGGGACGAAGCGCGTGGCGAACACCGGTGCGTCGCTGAAGCCGGCAAGCGTCGCGCGCAGGGTTTCGATGTCCGAGCCGGGTTGGCATTTCGACAGCAGGATGGCGTCTGCGCGGCGCAGGCCGGACAGCGGTTCGCGCAATCGTCCGGCGGGCAGCAGGCGCGCCTCCGCCAGCGCTTCGTTCGCGTCCACCACCACGATGTCCATATCCCGATACACCGCCCGGTGCTGGAAACCGTCGTCGAGCAGAATGATCCCGGCACCAAAGTTCGTTACCGCCCGCTCGCAACCCCGGCTGCGGCGTTCGTCGGCAATCACCACCAGTTCGGGCAGGCGCCGCGCCAGCATGACCGGTTCGTCACCTCCTTCGCGAGGCGTCGCGAGATGTCCCCGGCCATCTGAGACCACGACGGTCCCCGTCGTTTCCCGGCGATAGCCGCGGGACACGACGGCGACGGACGCGCCGCGCGCGATCAGCCACTCCGCAAGAAAGGCCACCACGGGAGTCTTGCCCGCACCTCCGGCACTGATATTGCCGACGGAGATGACCGGTACGCCCGCACGGGTGACGGCGCGACGACCGCGATCATAGGCGCGGTTGCGCAGATCGACGGCGAGTCCATACATAGCAGATAATACGGTCTTCATTTCTCCATCTCCCTGCCGTGACGCGACGCCGGCGGCGGATGCGCCGGTCTCATGCCGGCGCCACCTCGAGCACGGCCTCGCGGTACTGCGCAATCAAACGCTTCTCGAGCTCCAGACGCTTCTCGTCCAACGCCTCCCCCTGCAGTTCCGGGTCGACGGTGATGGGATCGCTGTAGATCACCCGGGCGTGGGTAAAGGGGTGCGGAACCTCGAAGCGGTCCCAGCTGCGCAGGAAGCGAAAGCGCCGGTAGCCGACGCTGACCATGACCAGCGGTACGTTCATCGTCTGTGCGACGCGCACCGCGCCCATTTTCATTTCGTGATAGGGACCGCGCGGACCGTCGGGCGTAACGCACAGCACGTGTCCGTCGCTCACGGCCTGGCGCATGGCCGTCATGGCCTCCTTGCTGCCGCGACTGCTCGAGCCGCGCAGAACGTGGTAGCCCCAGCTTTCGAGCAGGTTCGCCAGCAGCTGGCCGTCCTTGCTCTGACTGACCAGCGCCGCCGCGCGCCTGAAGCGCATGTGCCACCACGGGTACGTCATCGACCCGTGCCAGAATACGAGCACGAACGGCTGTCCTTTGTCCAGCAGTGCCTGCATCGGTCCTTCGTTTTCGATGGTGAACGTGATGCTGCTGTTGACCAGTTCGACGAGAGAACGCAGGAGCCAATCTTTCATGAACCGTTCCTCGGATTCGGCCGCGGCGCGCGGAGGCGGTCCCGAAGGACGCTCCCGCCCTCGCGACTAGAGTTCGTAGGCTTCGGGCCGACGGTCGGCCATGATGTCGTTCCAGGGAGAAAACGCTTTTTCATCGGCTTTCGACGGCTCGATCTGCGCGGTGAGCCAGCCTTCGTACAACTCGTCGACCTCCTCGAGAAAGGTGCCATTGGGAGCGACGATCTGGCTGCAGCCGTGGAACACCAGTCGTTCGTCATCGCGCCGCTCCTCGCCGTTGCGGTTCGCCGTGATCGTAAAAACCTTGTTTTCGAAGGATCGCGTGCGCATGACCGGCTTCCACAGCCTTGGCGCCGCCACGAGATTGGACGGGTGCGCAATGACCTGCGCGCCGCGCAGCGCCAGTGTGCGGGCGGCCTCGGGGAAGCGCCAGTCGTAACAGATCATCACACCCAGCCGCAGGCGGTCGCCCCACGTGATCACCGGGAAACCTCGGTCGCCCGGCGTGAAGAGGCGTTTTTCCTCGGCGAAGAGGTGGACCTTGCGATAGATTTCCACACGTCCTTCGGGAAACACCGTCGCTGCCGCGTTGTAGATCGCCGCGCCGTCGCGCTCGGCGAAGCCGGCCACGATGGCCATGTTTCGTTCCGCGGCGATCTCGCGGAACAGGCGCAGCGACGGTCCATCGGCGTCTTCCGCCACCGCCGCGAGCTGTTCGGCGTCGCGGAAGAAGTACCCGCTCGTGCAGAGTTCGGGCAGCACGACAAGATCGGCGTCCACTGACTCCAGATACGAAGCAAGCGTCGAGAGATTCGCGTCCACGTCGAGGAACGCCGGCTGGAATTGCAGGGCGGCGATGATCATGCGGGTTCGTGCGGGCGACGCTGCGTCACGCGTCGCGGTTGGAGGTGTGATACGTATCGAGTCTGGGCTCGTAGCAGACGATGTTCAGATCTCGGTCGCGGATGGTGCCGCCGGAGGGATAATAGAAGAATTCTTCCACGGTGCCGGTGGGCACGCGCGACGGCCTGTCACCGTCGACGTAAAATCGCACGGTATAACAGCCGAGTTCCGCCTCGGCATCCTGTGTCTGGAGGCGGACATTCTCGACGGAATAACAGAGCGACTCGTCCATCAATTCTTCCGGACATCTTTCGTTCCGTCGCACTCGCGGATCAGCACTTGCGCGTATCGTTCCGCCTGCGCGCGCGTAAGGAACCAGCGGGAAAGCGCCATGCGCCTGCCCAGGAAGCCGCGTTTCCATTTCCGCACGATCCAGCTCAACGGATCATCGGGATCGTGGTACAACGTGACATGGCAGCCGGACTGGTCGGAAAGAGTTGTTTCGAATTTTTTCATGGTCGTTGGGGCTGAAGTGGCGTAACGGTTCAGTGCCAGGTTGAGCGATGATTGAGCTCGGTTTGCACGATGAACCAAACCGCTGGAGAAAAAATAAGCCAGATCACCCACAACAACCAGCGATTGAAGCGGTCACGTGAAAATTTTTCGTACAGTTCAGAATAGAAATAAAAGGAGAAAAAGGCGCCGAACGGCACGAAAATCAGAACGATCCACAGCGCCGGCGAACCGGAATGGTCGCCAGTGGCGTCCTGCATTTCCTCGGCCGTCTGATAAAACCAGTACAGGCCGTAAATGCCGAGCGTGAGGATGGTGAGAATGACCTGCACCGGCATCGACCGGTACTTGATGCGGGGAGGAGAAGCTACGTCCATTATCGATTCCGTCTATTGGGACATTCCGCACCGGCGATATCCTGCCGGAGAATGCGGGAAAATCAGTTCTGCATGATGGTGTATTCGACGCGGCGATTCAGCTGCCGCCCTTCATCCGTATCGTTGGACGCCACCGGACGCGTCTTGCCGTACCCGCGCGGAAGAAGACGGGCGGAGGATATGCCTTTGGAGACGAGGTAGTTGACCACGGCGTTGGCGCGGCGGCGGGAAAGGTCCATGTTGTATTCGTACCCGCCGTAGTCGTCGCAGTGCCCGTCGACCTGGATGATCATGCTTGGACGCTCGCGCAGCAGGCGTACGAGGCGGTCGAGTTCCGGAAAGGACTCTTCCCTCAGCACGTCCATATCAAAGTCGAAAAAGATGTTGTTGAGACGGATCGAGGAGCCGCGCGTGAGCGGCGCAAGCACGAGGTCACGCTGCACCTCTTCGAAACTGCTCAGGTCGGTCAGGTCGAGATGCGCGCTCACCGGGTAATACCCGTCTGACTCCGCGTGAAAGCCGTATTCATGTCCCATCGGCAGGGCGATCTTGTATTCACCTGTCTTCGGATCCGCATGCGCCGACCCGATGACCTTGCCGTCGGAAAGCCGCTCGTATTCGATGATGGCCGGGACGATCTCGTCGTTGATGTCACGGACCTTGCCGCTGACCAGCATGACGGGCATGGGGCGCGCACTCTCGGGAAGGACGATGCGGAAAATGTCGCCCTTGCCATAGCCGCTTGATGTGGATACGAAATAGGCGAATTCACCGTTGGCCGGCACGGTGTAATAGGCGTCCCAGCCAGGTGTATTGATCGGGTATCCGAGATTGCGCGGGTCGGACCAGTTCTTCCACGAGAAGTCCAGCCGACGGGTCATGTACACGTCGTTACTGCCGAAGCCGCCCGGACGGTCGCTGGAAAAATACAGCGTCAGACCGTCGGCCGCGAGGAAGGGTGTGATGTCCTGGGACGTGCTGTTGATCGAAGGACCCATGTTCTCGGGGTCGGTCCAGGTTTCATCGTCCCTGCGGAAACTGACATACAGGTCGCGCCCTCCGAGACTGTCCGCGCGCAGCACCGACATGATGATCACTCTGCCGTCGGGCGACATCGTGTACTCCGACCATTCGGAGAGGTTCTTGATGTTCTTGATCTCGAGGTTTTTCGGAAATGTCCATCCGCTGTCATTGCGCGTGGTAATCGAGACGCCTTCGTCCTGCGACCCGTCACGGAAATACTTGTTGCCGAGCAGCAGCGCGTTGTTGTCAGGCATGACCGTGCTGACGAAGTTGTACCCGTCGTCGTTGAGCGGACTGCCGATGTTCTGTGCGGCACCCCAGGTGCCATCGGGCTGCAGACGGCTGAACCAGATATCGTCCTTGCGTTGAATGCCGGTGTTCTGAGGATGATCCTTGCGCACGAAAAACAGCGTCTTGCCGTCCGGCGCGATGACAGGAAGCACCTCATGGAATTCGGAATTGATCATTGGTCCGAGATTCTGCCGTTCAGGAAAATCCTGCTGCGCATCGGCGGTCCATCCCGCAGACAACACTGCAAGCAGAACCAGGTACCGGAACAGGGTGCGGGTTTTCATATGATCAGGGTGATGGTGTTTCATGATGTTAACATCTGTCAAGATGCGAAAAGTCCGGACACATCGCAATGCACGGAGCGATGCCCGTGATGAACGCGATGCCCGTGATGAAGGGCTTCCGGCGCCGAACATCCGCCAGGCGTAGGGCCACCATTGGATTTCGCAGTTGCGCATGGTAGTTTTCCTTCCATGATTAAAGGGACGAAACATGGCTGAACGACGGAATCCTCGCCGTATCGTCGCTGGGGTTGCCGGCGTGACCCTGCTGCTCGCGGTCATCGCGGCTTTTGCCCTGTATTCCCTCATGACGCGCTCGCTGCCGCGCATCGAGGGAGAACAGACCCTTGCCGCATTGTCCGGCGAGGTGTCCGTGATCCGTGATCCGGCGGGCTTTCCGCATATTCTGGCTTCCTCCGATTACGACGCCTATGTTGCGACCGGCTATGTGCATGCACAGGACCGGCTCTGGCAGATGGACCTGATGCGCCGCTACGGGCAGGGCCGGTTGGCGGAGGTCCTTGGAAGTCCCGCGCTACCCATCGACCGGATGATGCGCACCGTCGGGCTGTCACAAATCGCCGACAGCCTCTGGAACACCGTCTCCGAGCAGACACGGAACATTCTTCGCGCCTACAGCGCGGGTGTCAACGCGCGTATGCAGGAGATGGACGGGCGGTATCCAATGGAATTCGATGTTCTTCAATATACTCCCGAGGAATGGACGCCGCAGAATTCCCTGCTGATTGTCCGCCTTATGGGGTGGGAACTCGCGCTCTCCTGGTGGGTCGACCTGACGCTGGACGAACTGCAACGAAAACTCGGGGAGGAAAAGACCCGTGAATTGTTTCCCTCGGAATCCGACGGCATGCCTCCGGTGCTTCCCCCCGACCTCGCCCATGAAGGCGATGTCACCGGGACGTCGGCTCTGGCCGCGCTGCCCGGCGAAACCATCCGCGCCGGACTGCGTGCCGCACAGGAGCTGTTCGGTTCGGCGGGATCGGCGATTGGCAGCAACGCCTGGGCAGTCACCCGCAGCCGTTCGGCGCGCGGCGGCGCGCTGATCGCCAACGACCCCCATCTCCTGCACATGCAGCCGGCACGATTCTATATCCTGCACCTGCATACACCGGATCTCAATGTCGCTGGCGCCACCATTCCCGGCGCGCCGGGCGTGATCATCGGACACAACGGTCACATCGCCTGGGGCATGACCAACCTCATGGCCGACGATGTGGATTTCTTTGTCGAGAACATCAACGAGCGGGATTCCACGTACCGTCTCGAGGGACGCGTGCTCCCGCTGGAGGTGCGCACGGATTCCATTTTCGTGCGCGACTCGGTGCCGGTGGTGCTCACGCAATACCGCACCATCCACGGTCCGGTGATCACGAGTTCCTATCCACTCGACGGCGTGCTGCGCGCACCTGACCGCTTCACCCCGCCCCCGGCCGTGAGCATGCGCTGGGCAGGCCAGGACCCGAGTGACGAGCTGCTCGCCCTCTTCCGCGCCAACCGCGCGCGCAACTGGACGGAGTTCGTCTCGGCATACGCGAGCTTCGGCGTGCCGGCGCTGAATCTGATATTCGGAGATTCACAAGGAAATATCGGCTTTACCGTTGCGGGACGTGTGCCCCTGCGGGCCGCTGCTGTCTCGCCGCTCCTGCGCAACGACGGAACACAGATCGAAACCCCATGGCGGGGGTACGTGCCCTACGAACAGCTTCCCCGCGCGTTCAATCCCCCCGGCGACGCCGTGGCCAGCGCGAACAACCGTCCCGCCTTCCCCCTCCCCTACCACATCTCCTCGCTCTGGGAAGGAGACGGCCGCATCCGTCGCA
>JAGTUZ010000067.1 GCA_018224415.1 Bacteroidota bacterium
ATGCCGCCGTAGACGAGCGCTGGTGTCAGGGTGGCGGCGATTTCGCTCCAGGCGTTGACGCGCCACCAGTACCAGCGAAGCAGCAGCACGAGTCCAAGCCCCGCACCGCATTCGATGATGAACTGCCAGGTGCCGGCGATCGTCTCGAGCATCGAGGTGACCAGCAGCGAGGCGAGCATCAACAGCACGGTGGTGATGCGCGAGACCAGGACGTAATGGCGCTCGCTGCGATCCTTCGCCGCGAATCGGCGCCAGAGATCGTGGATCAGATAGGAAGTGCCCCAGTTCAGATGCGTCGCGATCGTCGACATGTATGCGGCAAAAAATGCCGCGACAAGCAGTCCCTTGAGTCCGGGCGAAAGATAGTCGTTCATCGCGTAGATGTATCCGAGCCGCACGTCTCCGCCCTCGAGCTGCGGGTACAGCAGCAGCGAGGCAAGCGCAACGAGAATCCATGGCCAGGGACGCAGACAAAAGAAAGCAATCTGGAAAAAGAGAACCGAAAAGACAGAATGTCGCTCGTTTTTCGTGCTCATCATGCGCTGGGCGATGTATCCGCCGCCCCCGGGTTCCGCCCCGGGGTACCAGGAGGCCCACCACTGCACGCCAACGTAGGCGAAGAAGGCGCCGGCGGACAGAGCCAGCACGCCCGTCACACCGTCACCCGCGGAGGTGATTCGTGGGAGCAGGCGCAGCGTATCTGGGGGAAGGGCGGACTGCAGTCCGGAGAGTCCGCCGATGGCGGGATCGCTGACGACAACCACGGCGAGGACGATGCAGCCTGCCATGGCGATGAAGAACTGCACGGCGTCGGTCACCGCCACTCCCCAGAGCCCGGAAATGGAACTGTAGATCGCGGTGAAAACCATCGCTGCGGCGATGTACCAGAACACACGGTCCGCAGGGACACCGAACATTCCTTCGATGATGCTTGCCATCGCAAGATTCACCCATCCCATGATGATGGCGTTCATGAACAGTCCGAGGTACACGGCGCGAAAGCCGCGGAGGAAGGCGGCCGGCCGGCCGGAGTAACGGATTTCGATAAACTCGAGATCGGTCATGATGCCGGCGCGCCGCCAGAGCCGGGCGAAAAAGAACACCGTCACCATGCCACCGATGGCCATATTCCACCATAACCAGTTCCCGGCGATCCCGTTGGTGGCGACCAGTTCGGTGACGGCAAGCGGCGTGTCTGCCGCGAAGGTTGTGGCCACCATCGACAGACCGGCAAGCCACCAGGGAAGGTTGCGGCCGCTGAGAAAAAACTCTTCGGTGCTGCGGCCCGCGCGCCGCGCGTAATACAATCCGATCGCCAGACTGAGAATAAAATACGAGACGATAATCGACCAGTCGAGCACGGTCATGACTGGCCTCCGCTGTCGGTTCGTTTCGCGGAAAAAAACCGCCCGGCAAGGACGGCGATGCCGATGGTCAGCAGCGTTCCGGTCAGCGTGTACCAGGTCCACGCCAGCGGTGTGAAAAGAACGACGAGTCCGTTCGCGACGATTCCAAGAAAAAAGCCCGCCGCGGCAGCGGAAACACTGAGGCGGATCGGGAGGAGTCGCAGGAAAAACAGACCGAGCAGTCCTCCATACGTGTAGCTCGCGATGCTGAGCGCCAGCTCCACCACGATCGCTGGTGTTCCGATGAACAGGGTGGCGATGCCAAGCAGCACAATCGCCCAGACCATCGACACCCGGCGGGACAGCCGCAGGGTCTGTGATTCGTCCAGCGGAGATCGGCGCAGCGGTACCAGCACATCCATCACGGTCGCGGATCCCAGCGCACTGATCGAGCTTGAAAGGGTGGACATTGCCGCCGCGAGGATGCCGGCGATAATCAGTCCGGTCACGCCGACGGGAAGCTCGTGGAGAATGAATGAGGCAAACACTTCGTTGGGATTGCGCGTGCTGTCACCGAAATGCAGCGAGAGCAGGGCGCCCACGAGGAGAAAGACAAAGAACTGCACGAAAATCACCACACCGCTCGCGATCATCGCACGCCTTGCCGGCGCCGGAGCACCGGCGGCGAGCACACGCTGCACGATGAGCTGGTCGGTACCATGCGAGGCCATTGACAGGAACATGCCGCCGACGATTCCCGAGAGCAACGTGTAGGGCTCGCTCAGGAAGGCGGACCAACCTCCTTCCGGAAGAAGACGGATCATGGTAAGCTTGCCCTGTCCGGCAAGTCGACCGAGAACCTCAACGGGTGAACCCGGCAGGAGCTGGAAGAGGATGACCAGTGAGAGGACGGCGCCAAACAGATAGATGAACCACTGCACGACGTCGGTCCAGATCACCGCGCGGATACCGCCGTAAAAGACGTACAGCAGCGTGAGCGCCGTCAGGCACCCCATCGAAAGAACGTACACGGCGGTACGATCGGCCGACGGAAAAATATCGAAGGTTTCCAGGATCAGGGCGAGGGGAATGGCGGTGGTGTAGAGACGGACGCCGTCCGCGAACAGCCGCGTGAGCATGAACACTCCCGATGCCCCGCGACGAAGGGCGGGGGAGAATTTCTGTTCGAGCACAGCATAGGCGGTGGGGACATCGCCCTCGAAGTAACGCGGGATGAGAAACACGGCAACGGCGATACGGCCGACGATGTAGCCGATCGCGAGCTGCAGGAATATCATCGAACCGGCATACGCCATACCGGGCAGCGAAAGAAAGGTCAGCGCACTGGTCTCGGTGGCGACGATCGTCAGACAGATGGCCCACCAAGGTACGGCGCGATCGCTGACAAAATAATCTCGCGCCGATCGCTGGCGTCCCCCCATGAGGATGCCGAACAATGCGATGCCCGCGAGATACAGGACAACAATGACCGCGTCGATCAGGCTGAAAGTCATTTATTCTCGATGAGGACGCTGCGCACGACACCGGCAGTTGCGTCCGGTGAAACAGATGGTCAGTCTTCGACGATGAGCTTGCGGGCTTCGTCGATGGTGGAGACGAGCGGAATGACATCCGTGAGCTTGGCGATCTCGAACAGCGAGCGGACCTTGCCGTGGGAGTCCACGACGATGATGCCGCCGTCGCGTTCGCGCAGCTGACGCTCGGCGAGAAGGATGGCGCTCAGTCCGCTGCTGTCGCAGAAGGTCACCTCGGAAAAATCCAGGATAAGCACGTCGAGACTCGATTGCGTCAGAACGAGAAATTCGCTCTTTGCCTCGGCGGCGTTTGTGGAATCAAGACGCGATTCGTGCAGATGGAATATCGCGAGCGCGCCTTCCTTGTCAACCGTGAAATTCATGGTGTTCCTCGAAATGTGTTGTCAGTAATCATCAGGATTCCGGTCGCAGTGTGTCGGGAAGCTCCGCGAGGAAACCTCCCTCGTCGATAACCGCGATGCCGAGTTCTCTCGCCTTTTCCTGTTTCGAACCCGCATCCGCGCCTGCCAGCAGCACGTCGGTTTTCTTCGAGACGCTGCCGGTCACCTTTCCTCCCAGGCGTTCGATCAATGCCTTGGCCTGATCCCGCGTGAAATGCGCAAGCGAGCCGGTCAGCACAAAAGTTTTTCCGTCGAAAAACGGAAGTGCGTCGCGTGACCCATCTTCCTCGACGACACCCGCCACACCTTCGGCCAGCAGACGTTCGACAAGCGCACGCGAATGTGGATCGTCGAAAAACCGCCGCACACTTTCGGCGATACGCGGTCCGACGCCATCGACCGCGGTAAGCGCGTCTATCTCCGCTTCCATGAGCGCCGGCAGGGAACGGAAACGGCGCGCCAGCAGACGTGCCACACCCTGTCCGACAAAACGGATGCCAAGCCCGTGCACGACCCGGTCAAGAGATGCGCCTTTGCTGCGCTCGATATTCGCAAGCAGGTTCGAGACGCTTTTCTCGCCGAAACGCTCTATCAGTATAAGCTGCTCTTGTTTTGTATGGAGAGAATACAGGTCGGCATACGAGCTGATGAATCCCTGTTCGACGAGGGTGTCGACCACCGCCTCGCCAAGCCCTTCTATGTCCATCGCTGCGCGTGAGGCGAAGTGCTCGATGCGCGCACGCAGTTGAGCGGGACATGCGACGTTCTCGCAGAACCACGCCGCCTCGCCTTCGAGGCGACGCAAGGGCGTGCCGCAGGCGGGACAGTCGGGAATGAAACGGAAGGCGGGCGCGTCACCCGAGCGTTGTGTTTCGTCCACTCCCGTGACCTTGGGAATGACGTCACCGCCTTTTTCAATCGTTACCGTGTCGCCGACGCGAAGGCCAAGCTCGGTGATGAAATCCTCGTTGTGCAGGGTCGCGCGGCTGATGGTGGTTCCGGCGAGGTGAACGGGACGCAGGACGGCGACCGGAGTGACGGTGCCCATGC
>JAGTUZ010000068.1 GCA_018224415.1 Bacteroidota bacterium
CGCCGAAGCCATCGAGGTCATGGGCGATAAAACCTCCGCGCGCACACTGATGATCAAGCGTGGCGTGCCCGTTGTGCCGGGCACCGAACATGCCATCACGTCCGCTGAGGAAGCCAAGCGCATTGCAGCGGGGGTGGGATATCCCATCCTGTTGAAAGCAGCGGCCGGGGGCGGTGGCAAGGGGATGCGTGCCGTCGAGCGTCCGGAGGACCTGCTCAAATCCCTCGAATCGGCACAGAACGAAGCACGCTCCGCCTTTGGCGATGACCGCGTGTATATCGAAAAATTCGTCCTCCAACCACGACACATCGAAATCCAGGTGCTATGCGATGCGCACGGCAATGCCCTGTACCTCGGGGAGCGTGAATGCTCCATCCAGCGCCGCCACCAGAAAGTGGTCGAGGAAGCGCCGTCGGTGATCGTCGATGAAGAATTGCGCGCGCGCATGGGACAGGCGGCGGTCGAGGCCGCACGCGCATGCGGGTACGTCAACGCGGGCACCATCGAATTCCTGGTGGACGGTGATCGCAATTTCTATTTCCTCGAAATGAATACGCGCCTCCAGGTGGAACATCCTGTGACCGAGATGGTCACCGGCATCGACCTCGTGAAGATGCAACTGCTTGTCGCAGAGGGACGTCCGCTTCCACTGACACAGGACGACGTCGTCATCCGCGGGCACGCCATTGAATGCCGCGTCTGCGCCGAGGACGTCCGCAGCGACTTCTTGCCGGATACCGGCGTGCTGCGTCGCTACCGTCCCCCGCAGGGATTCGGCATCCGTGACGATTCGGGTGTGGCCGAAGGCAGCGAAATATCCATTCATTACGATCCGATGTTCGCGAAACTCGTTGTGTGGGGAATGGATCGCGCTGACGCCATCGGCAAGATGCGTCGTGCGCTGGACGAGTTCGTCATCGACGGTGTCGAAACAACCATACCGTTCTGCCGCTTCGTGATGGACCATCCGCGTTTCATCGACGGCGACTTCCAGATCGATTTCGTGCAGAAACACTATCGACCGGAATTCCTTCCGCAGCCGACGGAGCAGGAAGTGCTTGCAGGAATCCTGGCGGCGGTGTTTGCCGATGAAAACCAATCCAACGGACGAGCGTCCACCGGACGGGATGAAGGCGTTGTGGGGAGTTGTTCTCCCTGGGCATTGCGCCACCGCCAGGGAGGGGAGCGATGAAACGAACCTTTACTGCCCGCGTCGGCGGCAAGGAATATCACATCGAACATGAAAGCGATACCCTACGTGTCAACGGTGTTACAGTCGACTTCGAGGTGTCCGGTGACGAAGGCGGGATCCTCCGCATCGATCGCCATCACTTCGATGTCTCCGCGATGCGCAAGGAAGAAGACGGCATGTACGTCCTTTCCCTGAACGGCAAACGCTTACGCATCGAAATCGAAGACGAAATCGCTGCACTGCTGAAACGTGTAGGCGGCGACAAGGCGACAAAGCTCCATTCCGCTGTTGTTCGCTCGCCCATGCCGGGAAAAATCGCCCGTGTGCTCGTCGGCATCGGCGAACTTATCGAGGCGGGGCAGGGTGTGCTCATTCTTGAAGCAATGAAAATGGAAAATGAAATCAAGGCTCCAGCCGCAGGGATTGTCAAGGCGATCCATGTCTCTGAATCCGACGCTGTCGAAAAAAACGCAGCTCTTATAGAAATCTCCTGATTCGATTCACAGACGGAGGTCCCTTTGACCAGACGATGTCTCATTCCGTTGATCCTGCTTTGCGGGATCACTCTCACCACAGCCGCCTACGGCGGCGGATTCCAGCTCAACGAACATGGTGCCCGTGCCATGGCGCAGGCCGGTGCCTTCGCCGCGAGGGCCAACGATCCTTCCGCCATCTTTTTCAATCCCGCCGGGCTCTCCTATATGCGTGGGGCCCACATCATGGCCGGCGCGACGCTGATCGCCCCGGTAAATTCGTACTACGGTCCGAGCAACCTCAATTCGAACGAACAGTGGGATATGGAGAAGCAGATCTTCTATCCGCCCAACCTGTATATCACCAACACCTGGACCGACGGGATGCTCAAAGGCCTGGCAGTCGGCATCGGTGTGACCACGCCGTACGGACTGGGAACAAAATGGGCCGACAACTGGGTCGGACGCGCCGTCACACGTGAAATCGAACTGCAGACCTTTTACGTGATGCCCACGATCTCCTACGCCATCAACGACTTCCTTTCCGTCGGTGCCGGACTCAACATCGTGTTTTCCAACGTCTCGTTGCGGCGAGCCGTGACAAATTTCGAACCGACCATGGATCTCGAACTCGATGGCACCGGCAACACCGCCCTGAGCTGGAACGCCGGTGTGCTGATTCGTCCATCGGAAGACCTCTCCTTCGGATTCACCTATCGTGCCAAGACGGAAATTGATTTCGAAGGCACGGCGAATTTCAATCCGCCCGCGTCCCTTGCACCTCTCTTTCCAGGCGGCAACGTCACCACCGGTCTTGACGCGCCGGCGACCTGGTTCGCCGCGATCGCCTGGTCGCCCGGCGACGACTTCGACATCGAGTTCGATTTCCAGGGCATCCAGTGGTCGTCGTACAAGGAACTGGTCATCGATTTCGAGACGGACGCACAAAACACCACCGGCGTCGCCCAGGA